>JBASVF010000370.1:0-11514 GCA_049275795.1 Desulfomonilia bacterium | reverse complement strand
TCAGGAGCACCCAGAAGGAGATCGACACGCTCTTGAGCACCACCCTGGACCCTGCGTTGCGTCTCGAGATCCTCTTCATGCTCATCGCCGACAAGCTCGGCGAGATGAGGAACGTGTTCGAGGAAGTCCTGAACCTGGCACGGCTCATGGCCAAGGATTGATAACCCGTTTCCAGCCGTGCCCTGGGCACCTCGCGCAGGCACGAAGGGGTCGGGCCTCCTACGAGGCAGGCCTGCCCTGTCTCACCCACGCGTCGATCCTTGCATATGCCTCTTCGGTGACGGCGATGCCCTCACCGGGCGGTTCGGGGATGGCTCCCTGCGAAACCAGGGCGTCAAGAGCCAGCCCGGTTACGAGCTTGTTGTGAGGCCACGGGCACAGTGCCCCGGGGAAGGCCTCCATGAGGAGGGAGGCGAATGCGGGGACCATGGCCTCCCGGTCCTTCGATGCGGCCTCGATCTCTGCCTCGTGGTGCAGGTAGACGCCCTGCTTGAGCCGAAATTCCACCGCATCGAGCGCCAGCTCTCCCAGCGGGCTGCCCGGGGCGTCGCCGGCCGGCACGATGTCGAGCACGGTCCGGTGCATGGCTCGGGACTGGATCACGAGCAGGCCCATGCCCAGGAGGGTTGCCCGGGGGTCATCCGGGAGGAGGGCGGCAGGCTCGGGCAGGATACCCTCAGCGGCCTCCGAGACCTGCTCCAGGGTCTCCCGTGACCACGGGCCCTCGATCTCCAGCCGGCGCACCGAGCCGTGCTCGTCGATGCGCTCCCGGCCCTTGAGGCAGAGCAGCGTCCGGGGGCCGGCCGTCCGGAGCCTGAGCGCGAGGCTGGCTTTCGAGAGGCCGGCGCTCCTGGTGTCGAAATACTCGTCGTGCAAGTCCCTGGCATGCCGGAGAACCGTTGCGTACGGTCCCAGCGAGCGCAGGGATGCGATGCTGCGAAAAAGGGACCTCGCATCCGTGCAGCAGGCCCTCAACGTGAGCTCGAACTCTTCAGGCATACGAGTGCGCTCCCTTATGCCCCGGGGAAGCCCGCCATGCACCCGGGATGAGCTCTCCCGCTGCGGGCCGATCAGACATGGATCTCCACGATGTCGCCGTCGTTGAGCACGTAGTCGCGCTGGACCATCTGGCCGTCGTGGACCGACGCGCCCCAGACCCGTGCGTACTTGAGCTTGGTGAGAAAGTCGCGGTGAATCTTGCCCGCCAGGTCGCCCAGGGTACTGTTTGCGGGTACGACGAAGGGCTCGTCGAGGTCCGGCTCCTTGCCCGGGTTCTTGGAATATACCCGGATGATGCCGGAGACCCGGTAGACGGACTCCAGAAACCCCTGGAGGTTCTTCTCCCGGCTGACCGAGATCCCCAGGGCCGGGATTCCCGGAGAGACGAGCTCGATCAGGGCCTCGAAGTCCTCTTCCTCCCTCTTGCTCTCCATCTTGTTCGCGAGCAGGAGCATCTTCTTGTAGAACACGGGCCTTCTCACCTCGGGAGGCGCCTCGGTGCCCTCGGGAAAGATCCGGTAGGAGGCGAGGGTGTCGAGCGTCTCCTCGTACTGACTCAGGGCGTTGGCCTTAAGGTCGATGAGGATTGCCGCCACGTCGGCTCGGCGGATCATGTCGGCCATGGCCGGGTCGACGTACTCGCCGGTGATGGGCGGCGTGTCGATGAGCTGGAACTGGATGTTCTCGAACATGGCCATGCCCGGGGTGGGCCGATGCGTGGTGTGGGGAAAGTCGGCGATCTCCGGGGTCGCCTTGGTCAGCCTGGCCACCAGCGACGACTTGCCGGTATTGGGCGGACCGACCACGACCACCTGGGCCGCGCCCTCCTTGTCGATGGAGAATACGCTTTTCTGCACCGCGGCGCCCTTTTTTCTCTGCGACTCGTCGCGGTGTCTGGCGAGCCTGCGCTTGAGGTCGGCCTGGAGCTTGTCCGTGCCCTTGTGCTTGGGGATGATGGCGAGCATCTCCTCGAGCGCATCGATCTTTTCCTGCTGGGTCTTGGCCTCGCGGTACCGCCGCTCGGCTTCGTGATATGTGGGTGGAAGATTGGCCGGCATGATCCCTCTTCCTCGTGCCACGTGGATTTATTGTCCCGGATATGTTCATGATATACACACAATCCCAGGTGAATTCAATCCGTTGATGCCTGTGTTCGGCAGGCGCACCCTGGCACCGTCACGGGGAGGTACCGCCCCTTGCCGGTGCATGGGCTTCCTGTGCCTCAAGGCCCGAGGGGAAGGGAAGGCCGGCTGAGGGGAGCAACGCCGGCCGTGAGCCCTCAAGGGCTTACCATATCAGAGAGAAGGCGAATGCCGCCGGGCCTCGATCCCGAGCTTCTTCATGATCCTGGCTGTGGGTCTGCCCTCGGCGTCATATGACCGGCGGCGGTAGTAGGCGGTGAGCATCTCTTCCAGGGGCACTACCCTTGCCTTGGGGTCGCTCTTCCTGCCCTCGGTCAGGAAGCGGCCGGGCAGGGTGTCGTCCTTGCGGGTGATGCCCTCCTGGTTGTTCATGTGCCGCTCCAGGATGTGGATCCGCTCGCCGGCCTTGAGAAAGGCCGATCGGGACATCCTGAGCCCCGTGATCGAGGTGAAGAAATTGCGGTAGATGCTGATATCCACGATTTTGAGTGCGATGGGGTAGAGGTACTGCATGGTCGTCTTGAGGTAGAAGAGGCCGTTATACTTGATGAGCGGATTTTCCAGGATATAGGCGAATGAGGTGAAGGTGCAGGTGTGCAGCGAGTTCATGGCGCAGTAGAAGTCCTCGAAGAACTTCACCCAGGCGTCCTTGCCCAGGGTGGAGTAGGGGTCGAGCAGGTGCAGGAACACCTCCTGGGCCATGACCGTTGACGAGAGGTGGCACCCGCCCCGGTTCGCCACGGCGTAGTTGAGCCCCATGCCGAAAGATCCCCTCGGGTCGTAGGCCGCCATCTCCATGCCCTTGACGTGGGTGGCGAATTCTTTGCCCCCGTAGCGCTCGGAAAGGGCCCGGGTGCCCAGGGCCATCTCCCTGCCGAAGCCCCGGCCAAGCCCGATGTCCTCGATGGCTTCGGCCACCCCTTGGGTCGAGCCGAACGTCAGGTCTGTCTGAATGAGGCCTTTCTCCGTGGCCTCCATGACCCAGGCCAGGGTGCCCCCGGTGCTGATAGTGTCCATACCGAGCCTGCCGCACAGGTCGTTCCACTCGGCTATGGCAACGGGGTCGAAGATGCCCAGGTTCGTGCCCATCACGCCGATTGTCTCGTACTCGGGCACTGCCATCTCGCGGCCCCCGAATACCCCCTTCTTTCCGCACAGGATCGTGCACGGCTTGCAGGTGTGGTGCTTGGTGTCGAAGTTTTGACTGTAGTATTCACCTGTTACCTTGTAGGCATTGCTCGACGTGCCGTCGCTGAAGTTCCTCACCGGGAGAATCCCGCTCAAGTTGGTGAGGTTCACGAGGCTGCCGGTGCCGAACTTCCTGAGTGCGTAGGAGGTGGTGGCGCCGGAGTTGATTCGCTTGATGGCGAGCTTGCGCGTCTTCTCGAACTGCCTGGGCTTCTTTGGCAGGATCTTGTACCGGCCGCCGATGGCAAGTACGGCCTTGAGCTTTTTCGCGCCCATGACCGCCCCCATGCCGCCCCTGCCAAGGAACCTGCCGCCCGAAGCGATGTTTGCGAAACGGACCAGGTTTTCCCCGGCAGGGCCGATGACGAGCGCCCCGCCCTTCTTGCCGAGCATCTCCTGGGTCTCCTTGGTGTCCTTGCCCCAGAGTCCGGCCGCATCCCTGAACTCGACGCCCTGGTCCATGATCACCAGGTACACCGGGGTCTCCGATGCGCCTTTTATGAGCAAGCCGTCCCAGCCGGCGGTCTTGAGGTTCATTCCAAAGGGTCCGCCGCACGAAGCGTGATCCATGATGCCGGTGAGCGGCGACTTGGTCACCGCGGAAAACCGTCCCGAGCAGGGTGCCCCGGTGCCCATGAGCACCCCGGGCATCACGGCGAGGATGTTGTCCTTGCCCAGCGGGTCCACGCCCGCTGGCATACGATCGTACAGGAGCTTAAGACCCAGTCCCTTACCGCCCAGGTACATCCGTCTCTCCTTGTCGCTCACCTGGTAGACGGTGAAGCTTCGCGAGGTGAGGTCAACCTCGAGGACCCGGTTGGAGGGGCCGATCAATCCCTCAGCGGCTTTCTCTTTCTTTTCTTTCTTTTCAGCCATGCGATTTCTTCCTCTTCAGGCAATCGTTCATCCGCCTTTTAGTATGCGGCCTTCAGCACCCCCAGGGCTTCCTCGACGCTTACCTCCACCGGAGAGAACGCGATGGCGCCGTCATTGACGGCCACCTGTGCGATATCGCCGAGCTTGTCCTCCGGGACGCCCGTATCGCGCAGGCTTATTGGCAGGCCGCACAGGTCTTTGAGATCGCGGGTGATCGCGCGGATGGATGCCACGGAGGCTTGGGCCTGCCTGTCCGCCGGGGTCTTCACGAACTCCTCCGGGCCCGCCAGGGCCAGCAGCAGCTTTTCGATGTGAGATTTGACCTTGGGAGACTTGTCCATGTAGAACTCCAGCCCGAAGGGCAGGATGATCGAGTTGGCGATGCCGTGGGGCACGTGGCACACACCGCCCACGGCGTGCGCGAGCGCGTGCACGACGCCCACCATGGAGTTCGAGAAGGCAAGCCCTGCCAGGAGTGCGGCATTGGCCATGACGAGCCGCACGGTCTTGTCCTTGCCGTCCGTGACCGCAGACCGTATGTTGTCGCGGATCATCTCGATGGCGGAAACCGCAAAGGCGTCGCTCACCGGGTTCTTCTGCGGGCCGATGAAGGCCTCCACCGCGTGGGTGAGTGCGTCCATGGCCGTCATGGCCGTGATCTTCGGGGGCATGCTCATGGTCATCCTGGGATCGAGGACCGCGAGCCTGGGCAGGATGAGGTCCGAGGTGAACTGCATCTTGATGTTCTTCTCCGGATTGGCGATGACCGCCGCCATGGTCACCTCGGAGCCGGTGCCGGCCGTGGTGGGGATGACCACGAAGGGCTTCATGGGCTTGTTGAGCCGGTAATTGCCCATGAACTTGAGCAGGTCGTCGGTCTCCTCGGTGATCACGATGTTCACGCCCTTTGCCGTGTCGATTACCGAGCCGCCGCCTACGGCTATGATGGAGTCGCACCCCGTCTCACGGTAGATCTGCGCGATGCGGTTGACCACCACGTTGGACGAGTCCTGGGGTGTTTCGTCAAAGATCGCCCCGATAGTCGTGTCCGTGCCGGCGAAGCTATCGATCACGTGCTTGACGAGCCCGGCCTGCACCACTCCCTTGTCCGTTATGATGATAGGCCGCTTCGCCCCCACGCGGGAGAGCTCGTAGGGTATGTTTTCCAGGGCCTTGTAGCCCGAGACGACCTTCACGGAGTTGAAGAACTCGTAGTATTCCGGTATGGCCTCACTCTTTTGGAAAAGCATGTCAATCCTCCTTTTTAAAATTGGAAAACCGGCAGTCATTTGATGGCACCGTATGCAACATTGAAGTAGGTAATGCCCCGGTTGATGACCTTCCTGAGAGTCAGCGGCGGTACTTCCTTGATGTAGAAGCGCGCGAGGAAGTTCGGCAGCAGGAGCGTTTGGGTAACATTCATCACCCTCAGGATGGACATCATGAGGTTCAGGTCGCCCTTGACGAATTGACGGTTGTGGTAGACCGCGTTGGGTACGCTGATCCGTCCGGTCATGGTGAGGTAGGCATAGACGATGTGCTTGAAGCAGAGTTCGACATCGGTGTAGAACGGTTCCTTCTCACCGAGGTATTGCAGCTGCCCGGCCCTCTTCATCACGAGCATTCCCGGTCCGTCCTTGACCGACATCCGGAAGGTGAAGGTCTCGGGCCAGGAATCGACTTCTTTCTTTACCTCGGGGTCGATCCGGTAGGCGGTCTGCATGCCCATCCCGACGCAGAAGAAAAAGACCCTCGTCACCAGGGTGGCAAAGGGCTTCTTGCCGGGCACGATGTCCCTGTTCCTCGAATTTCTTCCCATGGTCCCTCCTTCCTTGTTTTCATACCAGTGTTGTTCCCAAATCCGGCCTCTCATGGCCTGCAATCCCCGGCAGCTGCCAGCGGAGGAGATATGCTGCAGGCGCTTCGGCTGCAGCTCGATCCCCGAGGACATACGATGCATTCCGCCATGGCCTGCAGAAATCCCCGTGAACGCGCAGGGCTCGAACACCGTTCTCGAGCCCTGCCCGGCACCGCACCCGGAGCCGGACGCACCCGACCCCGCAGGACCGAGAGAAGCGGGCACGGGTCGGCTGTATGCACCGAACAGCGGCCTTCAGGCCGGGAGGGAAGCCGCTTTCGGCGAGCCACGCAATCCCGATGCGCGGAGTATCATGTTCCGGGCTTGCGCTGGCACCTGCAAACCTCTTCATATAGATAATAGTATAATCAATTCATAAATAAACCATATGGTAAATAAGGCAAAGAAGGAAGTCTGTCAATACGTTTCACGCGTAACTTTCACGGATATCGACCTGCCGGGCCGGTGAGGCCGTCATGGAGTTCCGCGGGAACCGTAGAGCCGCAGGATCAGGGCCGGGCAGGTGCTCGTGAGGCCCGTACAGTCATTTCTCAAGAGCGTGCGCCGCTCATGAGGACCATGGTCCCGAACATGAGACTGCGGCTGCGGATATCCGTGAAGCCCGCTCGGGCCATGATTTCACGGAGCTCCTCCGGGGTCCTGAAAGCCTCGGTCGAATGGGGAAGATAGCGGTAGGCTTCCCACTGACCGCTGATCAAGCCTCCCAGGAGCGGGATCACGACCCGGAAATAGACCCGGATGAAGGGTCTGAGCACGGGCGAGCGGGGCGGGCTGGTATCCAGGAACGCGACCCTGCCCCCGGGCCGCACGACCCGAAGCTGCTCCTTGAGCGCCAGGTGCATGTCCGGGACGTTGCGCAGCAGGTAGCCGGAGGTAACGGCATCGAACAGCCCGTCCGAAAAGGGCAGATCCAGGGCGTCGCCGTTGACCCAGAGGATGCGGCCGTCTGCATCCGTGCGCTTTCCCAGCTTGAGCATCTCCGGGGTGAGATCCAGGGCGACGACCGTGAGGTCCGGGTCCTGCCTGGCCGCCTCAAGCGCGATCCTGCCCGTGCCCGTTCCCACGTCAAGGAGAAGTCCCCCCCGGGGCGGGGAGGCCGCGGCCAGGGTCATCCGCCTCCAGGCCTGGTCCCTGCCGAAGGTCATGAGGGTGTTCACGAGGTCGTAGCGCGGGGATATGCGGCCGAACATGCGCCTCATGCGGAAATTCCACCCGGGCGATCCAGCGCTGCTCACGGCTTTTCCCCCGGACGGGACGGACTGTTCTCGAGGGCTCCCGGCCGGCCCGGGAGAAAGGGCTTAACCCGGTCGGGCATCCGCTGTACGTGCATGGGCCAGGCGATCGTCTCGTTCAAGAAGGCTGCTCCTCGTCTAAGGGTTCATAGCAAAGGAAATAACCCCTGTAAAGAGCAGGGACAGCCCTGCCACTCCATGGCCCTTGCCGCTGTTGTCGGGCGGGTGTTCGTGGGGGAGGGGCCGCAGCCATCCTGGTTGGGTGATCGCCCCGGAGAGGGGGTTCCCAAACCGGGTCCCGGAATTATTATAGTATCGTGATGTGCAGTATGCCATGTACTTGAAAAAGGAGGGACTATGGTAATCGATTGTCACTACCACCTCGAGGAGGGCGTCTTGAGCAGAGAAGCGCTCCTTCGAGAGATGGACCGCTCGGGGGTGGAAAAGGCCGCGCTCATGGCTTCCATGGTCGGGCCCATTCCCGAACCTCCCCGGCCGCTCATCGGGATCATGCAGGTCATGCTGGAGGTCAGGCGGCTCAGGGGCCTGGCACGCAGGTTCGTGGCCGGCTTCACCCCGCAGGGCGATATCAGGATCCTTGGCCGGCCGTTTCGAATCGAGCCGGCGCCGGACAACCGTAAGGTCTTCGAGGCCCTGCGCAAGTATCCCCGGCGCTTCCTGGGCTGGGTGTTCGTAAACCCGCGAAGCGGGACCGACCCGGTCACCGAGCTCGAACAGTACCATCACGAACCTGGGTTCATCGGGGTCAAGGCCCATCCCTTCTGGCATCACTTCACCCCGGTCGAGCTCGTGCCCGTTGCAGAGAAGCTCGCGGAGACGGGCAAGCCCCTGCTCATCCACTGCGGGTTCGGCCCGGAGGGCGACTTCGAGGCCCTGCTCCGTAAGGTGCCCGAGCTCAAGCTCATCCTGGCCCATGCCGGGTTTCCGGAGTACGGCGACACGTGGAGAAAGGTGCGGCACGCGCATAACGTGTACCTCGACCTGTCGCAAACCTCGTACGTGAGCGCAAGGGCAACCCGGGAGTCGGTGGAGCGTCTCGGCCCGGAGCGGCTACTCTTCGGCACGGACGGACCCTACGGGTTCCACGGCCGCGACGGCAGGTACGACTACGGGTTCATCAAGCGCAGGATCGAGCGGCTCTTCACGGATGAGGGCGTGCGCCGGAGGCTTCTCGGAGAAAACTTCGCCGAGCTTGTCCTGAATTAGGATCCTGGGAAAGGGAGACGGCCCTCCCCGTCCGGCCGCGTGCAGCAGCTGGACCTGCCTTTCATCGGCAGAGGTCCCTCAGGAGGATCTCGGTGGAGAGGATGCCCACCAGTGCGCTGCTGTCCCGGAATCCCAGCCTGCCGGAGGCCGCGCACTTGTTCGACAGGCGCGCCACGCTTGCCGGGTCGAAGATGCCCGTCCGGGAAAGGCTCTCCGGTGAGAGGAGCTCCGAGACCGTATCCCTGGGCCTGCCGTCGAGGAAGAAACTCTCCTTGTTGGGTGCTCCGTAGGGCTGCTTGGTGCGGGTGAAGATCTCCCGGGGGAGCTGGCCGGCAAAGGCCTGCTTGAGGACGAACTTCTCCTTGAGCCCGCTCAACTTGAGCCGGGGGGCGATCCTGGCCGCGTACTCGGCCACCCGGTGGTCCAGGAAGGGGTACCTGCCCTCCACGCTGTTGGCCATTGCCATGCGCTCCCCCTGGGAAGAGAGCAGGTAGCCGGCCAGCAGCAGCTTCATCTCCAGGTACTGGGCCTGGTTGAGGGGATGCCACGAGAAAAAGTCCGGGTTCAGGCTCCCGCGCAGCTCTTCCAGCGGGTCGTAGCCGATGAGAGTCTCCCGGAAGTCCGGGTTGAAGAATTCCTGGATCGCGGAGGTGTTTCTCCAGGTGGGCAGGTGCGAGTACCCGAAGTGGCCTGTCTCGAGCAGGTCGCTCCGGTAGAACGAGATCAGGAGCCGGCCCGAGCGCTTCATCTGCACCGGTGAATAGGGGTAGAGCCTGAAGAGCAGCAGAGGCCGGATCTTCGAGTCGGGGAACCTCGACCAGAACCTCCGGATCTTGGCTTCCTTGAAGATGTCGTAGCCGCCGAAGATCTCGTCCGAGCCCTCGCCGGTGAGCACCACCTTGATCCCGTGGTCCCGGGCGAGGCGCGAGAGCAGGTACATGGGCGCGGGGGCGGTCCTGAGCACCGGGCTCTCGGTGTGCCGGATCACCTCGGGGAAGATCCGGGCGATGTCGTCCGGAGACACCTTGGTCACGTGGTGGCGGGTGCCCAGCCGCTCGCCCATGGCAGTCTGGAACGCCGACTCGTCGTAGGCCGGGTCGGAAAAGCTCACCGAGAAGGTCTCCATGACCGGGGTGTGCCGTTTTACCAGGGAGGTGAGGATGCTCGAGTCGAGCCCGCCGCTCAGGTAGGCGCCTACCGGGACATCGGCGCGCAGCCTCACGGCCGTAGCGTCGTCGAGGATCTCGCGGATGCCTTCCGCAGCCTGATCGGGATCCGTGACGTCGTGCTCGCCCATCCGGGGGAACCCGATGTCCCAGTAGAGGAACGACCGGGTGCCCGACCGGTCGATGATCATGCACTCGCCGGGCCTGAGCTGGTGGATGCCGCTGAACGCGGTCCTGGGCGCCAGGGTGTTCCAGAAGGTGAACACCTGGCAGAGCCCCCTGGGATCGATTGCGGGCCTGCCTACGAAGGGAGTGAGCGCCCGTACGGTCGAGGCGAATACCAGGCTCTCACCATGCCGTGCATAGAACAGGGGACAGATGCCGAACCGGTCGCGCGCCAGCACGAGCCGCTTTTGTTTCGCATCCCACAGGGCAAGGGCGAACTGGCCGTTTATTCGCTCGAACAGGTCGGTTCCGCACTCCTCGTAGAGGTGGGCCAGCACCTCGATATCGGTGGAGGTGGAGAAACGGTGGCCGCGGCCCATGAGCTCGGCCCGAAGCTCCAGGTAGTTGAAGACCTCGCCGTTGCAGGCCACCTGCACGCTGCCGTCCTCGTTGGCAAGTGGCTGGCCGCCGGTCGTGAGGTCGATGATGGCCAGCCTCCGGTGGCCCAGGATGATCTCCTCGTCCCGGTATATGCCCGAGCCATCCGGCCCCCGGTGCTTGAGGAGCCCCAGGGACTCGTCCATGGCGGAATCAGGAATTCCGCTTATGCGGTGCCCATAGATGCCTGCAATCCCGCACATTCTTTCCTCCCGGCCCGGCAGCCGTGTGCCGAGCTTTTCAAACGTAAGAGGCAGGCCGCCCCAGGCGATGCGCCCGGACACCGGGCCTGCCACGAGAATCGTATCGGTAACCCGAGGATACGATAAGAGGAGAAAATAATACAACGGGATTCTGAGCAAAGCCTCCCGAGCCAGGGGTGCAGGCCGCAATAGAGCCGCAGGCGGCCGTTGGCCGGGGAACCATTAAGCGATAATGCGGCTGCCTTACGAGAGGATTACTCGAACAGGCTTTCGAACCTGCCGTAGCCTTGGGCCCCGAGCTCTTCCCGGGGGATGAAGCGCAGGGCCGCCGAGTTTATGCAGTAGCGCTTGCCGGTTGGAGGGGGGCCGTCGTCGAACACGTGCCCGAGGTGCGAGTCGGCCTGCCTGCTTCTGACCTCGGTCCTGAGCATGAAGTGGCTGGTGTCCTTCCTCATGACGATGTTGCCCGGTTCGAGGGGCTGGGTGAAGCTGGGCCAGCCGGTCCCGGAATCGAACTTGTCGCGCGAGCTGAAGAGCACCTCGCCCGAGATCACGTCAACGTAGATGCCTTCGCGGTGATTGTCCCAGTACTCGTTTGCAAAGGGCCGCTCGGTCCCATGCTCGCGGGTGACCTTGTACTGGAGCGGGGTGAGACGCGATCTCAGCTCGTCGTCCGAGGGATTTTCCCGCCTCTCCGAAACCGGGCAGACCTTGCCCGAACAGGGGCCAGTCTGCCGATCGCGGCCCGAGTGGCTCCGGTAGAACTCGTACCTGGCCGCGTTCTTCCGGTAGTAGTCCTGGTGGTACTCCTCGGCCGGGTAGAAGACGGCAGCGGGCCGTATCTCGGTGACAACAGGCTTGGTGTACCTGCCCGAGCGCTCCAGGTCGGCCTTCGATTCCTCGGCAATGCGCTTCTGCTCAGGGGTGTGGTAGAAGATCGCGGTCCGGTACTGGGAGCCGCGGTCAACGAACTGTCCGCCGTCATCCGTGGGGTCGATC
>JBASVF010000369.1:0-7832 GCA_049275795.1 Desulfomonilia bacterium | reverse complement strand
TTGCCGCAGCGCCGCCCATGTCACTCGATCTCCCGGACGGCATTGTTTACGTCCTCCGGAGAGAGAAAGCTCCTCTCGGGGAGGTTATTGATGATATCGATGATCATGTCGGGTGCATGGTTGTCCTGGGCTTTCTGTCTCAGATCACCCTTGCTCGCTGGGAAATGGGCCCCACTCAAGTATTTTTCCAGACGAAACGGACTCTCTACCATTTTTCCCTCAATGAATTCCTCATGGTATTTGTTTGATTCAGGCTATGCCAGCTATGCTAGGTATTTATTATAAGGCCCTCCTGCTCTTTCTCAATCAGCGCCGCGCCTCAATCCGCCGGTACCCGGTCTTGCCGGGCGGCACCAGGGCGGGGCTTAAGGACACGGCCGTGATCTCGACCTGGAGCCGCCGGCCCTGCGAGCCCAGGCCGTTGTGGCCCGCTGAGCGGGCCCGGGAGGGCTGTCTGCGCCTGGCGTCTTACCGGCGGGCTGCCGGGCTCGGTACACGGGATGATGCGGGCGGCCCGCGCCCGGCTCCTCCTCGGGCTCCTCGCAGATTGAACTCGCCGGCCCGGCCCTTATTCTTGTCTCTGAGGGCAAGTCCTCACCCACTGAAGCAGAAGCGAAGAGGAGCACGCAGGGAGGATTCATGATGAACCTGGAAGAACAGTTCCATGGCAGGGTGCTCATGAACATTCTCCTCCAGGAGTTCGCATCGTCCGGCCTGTACTGGCTCCTGGTGATCGTGCTGGTCTTCTTTGGAGGCATTAGGGTTTCCGAAGCCTCCCGCCAGCCGGCCATGGGCAACCCGATTATCGGCGAGCCTCCGCAGGATACCGAGGATGTGTTTGTCCCGGAGCCGCAGGACTTTACCGTGAAGGTTCTTGCCGAGGGCCTTGAGATACCCTGGGACCTGGTCTTTCTGCCCGACGGCAGGATGCTCCTGACCGAGCGGCCCGGCAGGATCCGCCTGATCCGGGAAGGCCGTCTCGAGAAAGAACCCTATGCCCGCCTCGACGTGGCACATATCGGCGAGGGAGGCCTGATGGGCCTGGCCGTACACCCCGGCTTTCCCGATCAGCCCTATGTCTACGCCATGTACACCTACCGGGTCGGAACCGACCTGTTCAACAAGGTGGTGAGGCTCAGGGACAGGGGGTCGACGGGAGTCATGGACAGGCTCATCGCGGAGAGGATCCCCGGCTACCGCGTGCACGACGGAGGCAGGATCGCCTTTGGCCCGGACGGCATGCTCTACGTATGCACCGGCGATGTCGGCAAGGCCGAGGTGGCGCAGGACATCGAGAACCCGGGCGGCAAGATTCTACGCTACAAGCCGGACGGATCCATCCCGGAAGACAACCCGTTCGAGGGCTCCCCGGTATACGCGTACGGCCTGCGCAACCCCCAGGGACTCGCCTGGCACCCGGAGACCGGCGACCTCTTCGCCTCTGACCACGGCCCCTCGGGCGAGTTCGGCCTGTTCGGGCTCGATTCGATCAAGCTCATCGTCAGGGGAGGGAATCACGGCTGGCCCCTGGCCCTGGGAGAAGTTGACCTGGAGCCCTACGTAGACCCTGTGGTCTTCTGGCCCAGGGCCACCCCTCCTGCAGGAATGACCTTCTTCAGGGGTGATCTCTACGTGACCTCTCTGCGAGGCGAGGCGCTCATCCGCATAAAGCTCCTCCGTGAAGACGGCTCGTACGAGGCGGCCTCAATCGAGCGGCTCTTCGCATCGGAGTGGTTCCGCGGAAAGTACGGCAGGCTCAGGCATGCTGTTGCAGGTCCTGACGGGAACCTCTACGTGCTCACGAGCAATCTCGATGGCAGGGGCAGGGTCCGGGAAGGAGACGACAAGGTCCTCAAGCTGATACCACGCTGAGGTCCTCCCCGCCCCCGGTGCAGTGAACCCGGAAACAAGAGGCGGTTGCCATCCCGCCTGCTCAGGCCACCCTGGAGATGTAATACTCCAGGCTCTCCCTCTCGCGGCCCCTGACCACCCTCTGCTCGCCCAGCTTGCCCAGCCGCGCCGTGACCACGGTCGCCCTGCCTTCATCGCCGTCCCGGTCATAGTAGATCACGACCCAGTCGCGGGTTTTACCCAGCTCGTGGGCCCGGGGGGTATTGGAGTACAGCGCAGTGAAGTTCCATCCTTCCTTGAACATGCGCATGACCGGGAGCCAGGGCTTGCCTTCCGGGTTGAATCTCCGGGGTGCAATGGTTCGCAGCCTGCCTTCCTCGGCCTTTCGGCGGTACTCCCGGTCGACTTCCAGCAGCAGGTCCACCGGGGGTCTTTGCGCCACGGAAGGCGCCTCAGAGGCAACCGTCCTGGACCGCTTAAGGGCCGAGCCGCCCAGCATGCCGGCAAGGGCTGCCCGCACCATCTCGACCCTTCTCTTGCCGAAGCCCTCGACCCGGGCCAGCCTTCCGTCGTGAGCGGCCCTCTCCAACTCCTCCAGGGTGGAGATCCCGAGCGTTTCGGCCGCCCTGCGGGCAAGGCCGCCACCGATCCCCGGGATCCGTCGGAATGCGTCCTCGGGGGATACCTCGCTCAGCAGCTCCTGGTGAAGGCCGGTCCTGCCGGTCATCACGTACTCGGCTATCACCCCCGCCAGGCCGCGCCCGATGCCCGGCAGGTCTGTCAGGCGCTCCATGGCGCCCCTCATCACCAGATCGGCCAGGGGCTCACCGGCCTGCTTGACCTGCTGCGCTCCCTGGCGATAGGCCCTCACCCGGAAGGTGTTCGTCTCCGTGAGGTCCAGGAGATCGGCGATGGCCTCCAGCTCGGAGGCGATCTGGGCATTGGTGGGAGTGCCCGCTTCCATGATCCGCATCCTCCCTTCCGCTCGCTCCACCCGCACCGGGACGTCGAGCACTCGGGTACGCTTCACCATTATTGATATGGTCTTCATTCCTGCGAATCAATCATCCCCCTCCTCTTCGTGATGGGGCGATCGCTTTTTGGCAAGGATCACCTCAATCCCTTGCCTGATCGGGATCCTGCGCGGTACGGGCCCACGGCTGCCGCCACTGTCCGGCCGTTACTATGGACGGGCATTTTCCTTCGGGAGGATATGCAGGAATGTCCGAGGGCATTGAGATGAAGCGGCTCGGGAGACAGGAAGACTTACCCGGTTGAGAGCCGGGCGACAGGAGGTATTCCAACCTGCCGGAATATCTGGAAGCTCCTTCCCAGGAATGGGCCAAGGGGCGCCTGCCAAAGGGCTGAAAGACCTCGCCGGCCACGAATCTGCGCACCGGCGCCTCCCCCCTGATCATGCCCGCGCAGGCGATCAGGCGGCTCTCATGCATCCACGAACCGGTGATGCGCGGAAGCTCATGGGAACTTCCTTTAGGCCTGGGCCCAAGGCGAGCAGATGCATCACGGGCGGCGAGCACCCGGGGCCCGCTTATGCGGCTGGGCTCCAGCTCCCCGGCGGGGCCTTACCATTCCGAGACCCTGAACTTCTTCACGTCACGGGAGAGAACGCCTGCGTCCGTTCGCAGGCTGTCGAGGGTGCCAGCCAGCTCCTCGACCGTGGATGCATTGTTCTGTGTGGAGGCCTCGATCTGGCTTACCGCAGTGGAGAGCTCCTTCATGTTCTGGCTCTGCTCGATGCTGGCCGACGATATCTCTTCCACCATGCTGAAGAACTGATCGAAGCGGGTCATGAGCTCTTCGAGGGACTGTGACATCTTTTCCGTGAACTCGTCGCCTGTCTTGATCCTGCTTACCGTCCCGTCTATGAGCGCCTTGATCTCCCGGGCCGCGTCGGCAGAGCGCTGGGCGAGCGCCCGCACCTCTCCGGCGACCACGGCGAACCCTCTCCCGTGCTCCCCCGCCCTGGCCGCCTCGACCGAGGCGTTCAGGGCCAGGAGGTTGGTCTGGAATGCCACCTCGTTGACTGTAACCACGATATCTCCGATCTTGCGGGAGTCCTTCGAGATCTCGCCGATAGCCTGAAGCAGGTTTGAGAAGACCTCACGGTTGCGCTCGATGAGCCCGGTGATCGCACGGGCTGTGTCCCTTCCTTCCTTGACCAGGGAGGTGTTGTTCTGGATGGTCGCGTTCATCTCCTCGATGGCCGCCGATATCTCCTCGATGGATGCCGACTGCTCCTGAGTGGCCTGGGACAGCCCCTGCGATCCCGAGCTCACCTGCTCGATGGACTGGTGAAGGCCCAGGGACACCTCCTTCACGTTCCGGACGATCTGCTCCAGGTCACCCATGAACACGTTGAACCAGTGCGCGAGGCAGCCCACCTCACCGATGTCCTTGATCTGGAGCCTCTTGGTGAGGTCGCCCTTCCCCTTTGCCATGTCCTTGAACATCTTGGACATCTCGATCACGGAACTCGTAACACCTTTCATCAGCAAAAACCCGTTCACGAAGGTCATGATCACGGTCTGCACCACGATGAGAACGAGGCCCAGCTGGATCGATGCCAGCTGAACACCTGTATGAATCGACAGCATGATCGTCCCGATCAGGTCTCCTACCGGGGGCAGGGCGATCATGAGGATGATCGCCAGGAGCTTCTGGTTGAGGCTGAGCCTCAAGATGCCGGCCTCGTCCGTGAAGGCCCCGGTGTGGCCGTACTGCCGGTAGAATGGCACGAGGCTGTTCTCCACGGCCAGCAGGTAGAAGGCTGCAGCGGAGAGCCCGGTCATGGTGAGGATGGTCACTCCGAACAGCAGCATGTATGCCGGGACATAGCCCCAGTAGTATAGGGGTATGAACACGGTCAGCCAGGCAATGCCCACCCACCGGAAAAAGATGGTCCCGGCTTCGGCAAAGGGGAGGATGGAAGCCGATCTCAGGGCGAGCCGGATGTCGTCGTCGCCTGATGCTTCTCCATTCATCACCTTAAGTACCGGGGCTAGGTAATGGTACTTGACCGCCGCCCCCATGGCCACGGAAATCAGGGCCTGCAGGACAACCAGGGAGACTCCTTCCAAGAAATGCGCCCTGAAACCCTCTGACACGGGCAGAAAGAAGCAGACGACCGTCGGCACCAGGACGAAATAGGTCATTGCCTCCTGGAACACGAATGGGCGCACGAACAGAGATTTCGTGGAGTCCTTCATGAGCTACCTTCCTTTCTGGAGAACGTAACGCATCTACTTTCAATCCATCAACATCACGTGAAATTCCATCAATGCCACACCGTGGTATCGGCAAGATAAAAAAGGAAGTTTATGCCCTGGTGTACCGCGCTGCTAAAAAGCTTCATCTCTCGATCGCGCAGCGTATACCCGGCATCTGTAAGGGGCCTTCCGGTTTTTGCATGCCCCGGGTACCAAGGCTCACCGGTTTTTAGAAGAAAAGGTCCCTCCCCCGCTTGCCGCGACGGGAAGGACCCTTGCTTGCAGCAGCTGAGGTTAGAGGTCCAGGCCGGGCTTATTCCTGCGAGCTGACCACGAAACCGCTCGGACCGAGGCCCGTTGTTGACGGGGTCCCCGCGATCTTGGCCAGGTACGCCGCCCCAAGCTGCTCGATGTGGTTGCTGACGTTCGAGAAGTAGTTGCTGTGGGCCTGCTCCTCGTCGATGATAGTCTCGAAGATCTTCGAGCTCACGCTGTCGCCGTTGTCGGTGCACACCTTGAGGAACTGGTTGTACTCGTCGATGGTGTTATCCTCGAGCCGGGTATCGAAGCCGAAGATATCCTGGACCTTCTGCCCTTTCTGGATCTTCTCCAGGGGCTCGGCGGTCGGCTCTCCGCCCAGCTCCTTGATGCGCTCCGCAAACATCTCGGCATGGCGCATCTCGTCGATGGCGATCAGCTTGATCTTTGCCGCCAGCTCTCCATAGTCCATGTCGTCGAGATTGTAGTGCTGGTTCATGTATTGGTAGATGGCCTGCAGTTCCATGGCCCGTGCCCTGTTGAGCACCTCGATGACCTTTTCCTTCCTGCCCCCGCTAGCGCTCTTTGCCTTTGCCACATTTCCCTCCTTTTTGTGCCGTTTTCCTGTAATATACCAGCAAGACAGCGGTATTCAAGCCCCGGGGCGAAACATCGGGGCGAAAACCCGGTCCCCGTTGCAGTTCGCGCCTTGGATGGCCTGTCCTGCAGATCATCAGGCAGCGTCTCGGAGGACGTCCCGGAGGAGATTCCCCCGGGAGGGCGTACGCGGCCGGTGCGGCAGGGTTCGGGGGAAAGAGCTTGCCCTTCAGAAAACACCCTGCCGGGCATCAATCGGTGGCCCGGGCGCCCTCCCGAGCTCGACCACGGAGAACCAGCCCTGCCTGTCGGTGTACCAGTCGGTCACCTTCAGCCCGGCCCTCGAGAAGAGGTGCTCGGCCGCGGGAGGGCTGAACTTCCTGCTCGTCTCGGTGTGGATGGTCTGCCCCCGCTCGAGCCCGACCTCCAGTTCCAGGTCAGCCACGCGCACAGTGACATCCTTTCTCGCTAGCAGGTGCATCTCCACCTGCTGGAGCTCCGGATCATAGAATGCCAGGTGCTCGAAGTCATCCTGCCGGAAATCAGCCTTGAGCCTCCGGTTTACATGGTTGAGGATGTTGCGGTTGAACCTGCGGGTTACACCCGAGGCATCGTTGTAGGCAGCCTCGATGACTTCAGCGGGCTTGACCATGTCCAGGCCGATGAGAAGGCGGTCCTCGGAGGTCATCACGTTGGCGAGCTGCTTGAGCAGCTCGAGATCGGCGCCTCCGGTGAGGTTTCCGAAGGTGCCGCCGAGGAAGACGATGAGCTTGCGGGTGCGTGGCAGGTGGTGCAGGTGACGGGTGAAATCGCACCTGATCCCGTGGATCGTGAGCTCCGGAAAGGCGTTCGCCAGGCAGCGGGCAGACTGCAGGATCCCCGCCCCGTCGATATCGAGCGGCACATAGCGCAGCCCTTTCAGGCGCCGGCGCGGCAGGGCAAGGAGCAGCCTCCGGATCTTCCGCTCGGACCCGCTGCCGAGCTCGACCAGGTCCCCGCCCTCGCCGGAGAAGAACTGCATGATGGCGGGCGCGCAGCGCTCGAGGATCCCCAGCTCGGTGCGGGTCGGGTAGTACTCGGGCAGCCTGCAGATCTCCTCGAAGAGCCTCGAGCCGTATGCGTCGTAGAGGTACTTGCAGGGAATCGACTTGTCCGGCCCGGATAGCCCGGCACGGACCTCGTCGCGCATCCGTTCCGAAATGTCGTGCTCGTAGATGCCGGATATGATCAGCCGTCCGTGGTTTCCCATGGCAGCGCCCTCCATGCGCACGCGGCATTCGAAGAGAAACGGGCCTTACTGGCAGGAGACGAAGCGGACCGAGTGCCTCGACTTGCTGAGTATTGCATCCATCGAGGCAAGCACCCGCTCGATCTCGTCCCGGGTATTGGCCGGCCCGAGCGAGAACCGCAGGCTGCAGTGAGCCTGCTCCCTGGTCAAACCCATAGCCATCAGCGCGCCCGAAGGCTCCGGGGAGCCTGAACGGCATGCCGAGCCCGACGAGATGGAGATCCCCTGCGCGTCGAGCGCGATCACCATGGACTCGCCCCTGATCCCGGGCAGGGAGACGTTGAGCGTGTTGGGCAGGGTATGCCTAGGGTCACCGTTCACAAGCGCGTCCGGGACCAGGTCGAGGATCCCTTCCCTGAGCATGCGGCACAGGGGCCGCACCCTGGTTTCCATGTCCGGCAGGTGCTTCAGGCAGAGCTGGGCCGCCTTGCCCATGCCCACGATGGCGGCCGTGTTCTCCGTACCGGCCCTCAGGCCGTGCTCCTGTCCTCCGCCGTGGATAAGGGGGTCGAGCCTGGCGTCCTTTGCGACATAGAGCGCGCCAACCCCCTTGGGCCCGCCCATCTTGTGTCCGGAGAGGGTGATGAAGTCGGCGCCCAGCTCCGCTGCAT
>JBASVF010000368.1:0-4222 GCA_049275795.1 Desulfomonilia bacterium | reverse complement strand
CCTTAAAGGAATCCATCGTTTAACCATGCGCTTGGATAGCGAACATTCCCGGCCCTTGACTCCGGGAGCACCTCCTGTGATAAGATCCCCTGCATGCACTCGGGTACGGGGGAGCGGATGTGTACGGTCGAGAGGGGCGCAGCCGGGCGTCTATGCAGGATCTGGATGCGCGCAGTCGCGGCCGGGCGATTTTAGGGCCATGGGCTGACGATCCCTCCGGGAAGGCCTGTCGTGCGAGCATCGGGGTTTTGGTGTGCGACTTCCATGGCATCGCGCGCATGAGGGTCTGGGCATGATTCATATCTCCACACTGCGGGGTCTATCCGTCATGAAGAGATCGTGGGCGGGCAATTGGTGGGCTGTTCTCCTGGGCATACTGTTTCTGAGCTCATGCGCGGCACCTCTTGCGGAAAAGGAAGAGAGGTTTCACTACTCCGCTCCCACACTGCTTCCCGGGACCATTCCGGCAATGAACACCCCGGGATTCTGGATCGGCATCCATCCCGACCCGGACCGGGTGGTCATCCCCCGTGAAGAGCTGGCAGCATTCAACTCGTCCATCCGCCGGGTGACCGGCATGGTGCAGGACCTGGCCTCGTTCCCCGATACTCTCCGCAGTACGCGGGTGACGGACTCCCTCCGGAACACATTGGGCTTTGTCGCTGCCCGGAGGTACTACCGGGCCGACGGCTCACGGATCGACGAGAACTTCATCCGCGCCATGGAAGATTACGTGGACCTCTCCGGCGTTCCTACAGAAATCCCGGTGCGGTTCGCACTGGTGACCTCCTGCACCAACCAGCGTGTCCTGCCCACCGACGAGGAGCTCTACTCGGGGATGAAGAGCATGGATCTCGACCGGCTGCAGAACAGCGCATACGATATCGGTACCCCTTTGGCGGTGCTGCACGCCACCCGGGACGGCAACTGGCTCTACACGATCACCCCGCTGAGCGAGGGATGGATCAGGGCTCAGCACGTGGGGTTCTGCACCCGGGAGCAGCTGGTGCACTACCTGAGCGCCGAGCCTTTCGTGGTGAGCACCTCAGCCAAGATCGACCTGTACCTGGACCAGCGGCTGATGAGGCACCACGGATTCGCCCGAATGGGGTGCCGATTTCCCTCACGCGATACCGGCCAGGCGGGCGTGATCGAGGTGCTGCTGCCCTTCAGGAACGACCACGGTGTATGCGAGTTCAGGGGAGGGTTCGTGATGGAGGCGCAGGTGAGCAGGGGATACCTTCCCTACACGCCCCGCACCGTCATCGTCCAAGCCTTCAAGCTCCTCCATTCGCCCTACGGGTGGGGAGACATGTACGGAGAACAGGACTGCTCCCGGTTCATCCAGCTCGTGTTCTCTACGGTCGGCATTCAGTTTCCCCGGAACTCGCTGCAGCAGGCCAAGGTGGGGAGGCTCATCGCCGACTTCGCCCGCGAGTCCGACCGGGCCAGGCGGCTGGAGGCCCTCTCGGACGCCTCGCTCGGAGGGGTGAGCATCCTGCACATGAACGGGCACATCATGCTCTTCCTGGGCGCAGTAGGCGGGGTCCCCTATGCGATCCACGACATGCGTGGATATTCCGAGCCCGACGGAGACAGGGAGCGGTTCAGGCTGGTCAATCGCGTGGTCGTCTCGTCCCTGGGGCTCGGCGAAGGTACGCGCTCGGGCTCGTATCTCAACCGGCTGCTTACCGTGCGCGCCGTGGAGAACGGCTCGTCGGCCCGGGAGGTCGCGACCCAGTGAGCCGATCGAGCCGATGACCCGGCCGGGCGGCATTCTCTGCCGCCCCTTCCTCGGTGGGGCTCCTTTCTCCCGGGTCGATTTTCTCCCGGCTCGGTGCCCATGGACTTTAAACCCGCACGGCCCCTCTCGCATGCCTTCTCCCGGGCCCGCGCAGTTTCCCCGCCCCCTTTGCAACCCTGCAGAGGCCAAGTGCCGCGGTTGGGCATCGGACCGGAAGAAGAGTCACCTCCCATGCAGGCCCGGGCGTTCCCCTGTGCAGCGCCCGATCGAGATCTTCCCTCCCGTGCCCGCAGCCCGGCCGCAGATCCCCCAACCTGGGGCAGCAGCCTCCGGCCCGGATCGGCCGCTGTACGGGGAGCGGATGGACGGGTTCCCGGCCCCGGCACACCCGTGTGCAGGACCGTTCCGGCCGGGTCTTTGTTGACTATCAGATCTAAGGTTGTATTAGTATTGACAGACCCGCCTCCTGTGCATGCCGCACGGGGAAGGCGGGAGGAGGATATGCCACAAGGGGTTGGAAAGGCTTGGAGGTGAGGAAACGAAGGTGAGGGAAGGGGCAGGCCGGCGAACGAGCCCCGCGAGCCCTTCTCCTCGCGAAACGCGGCAGCCCTGTACCTCGGCGGATGGGGTAGACCTGCTGCAATCCCATCGCCCCTGTCCCGGGCCGCGGCTGTGGGGGGCTGTTTTCTTGACCGTCCCCGGCTGCACGCAAGCTTCCAACCATTGGGCAGCATCCCGGGGTGAGCCTCCTGATCGACAGCCGCGGCGGCCGGAGCCTCGGGTCCTGAGATGCATCTGCCGTGGCCGCCGTGGATCGGGGCGTCCGGGTTGAGCCCCTGGCAGGGGTAGCCCTGCCAGGGAGCCCCTCATGGGCAGGTGACCAAGGCTCGGGGAGTTCGTCTCCTCTCCTGGGACAATGCTCGTGCAGGTGGAGAGATGCTGTGGGGGGCATGGTTTTCCGCAACGCTATCGTTCGTGCGCCCCGCAAGCGCCGCATCAGCGCAAACGCCCCTTGCGCACCGTTCGTACCCCGGGCGGCGCTCAGGAGCGGTAAGGGCTGAGCGGATGAGTGAGAACAGAGATTCCGATTGGAGGAGAAGATCAGCATGCAGACACACAGAGATGCTCAGGCCGGAGTGGCAGCCGGGGACGGGGTCATCGGCCTCTCGGGACGGATAACCTCCAGGATCACGGTCGATCTCATGGAGGCCTATCTGGGCATGGACAAGCCCCGGGGGGAGGTGAGGCTCGATTTCTCGGCAGCGGATCACCTCGATGTCTCGGGAATCAACGCACTGGTCAAGCTCTATCTCAGGGCGAGCTCCGAGGGGGTGAGGCTCTTCGCCGACGGGCTCAACCCCGAGATGATCGATGCATTCCGGGCCACCCGCATCGACGGGACCATCGTGCCGGGGTCCGTCCCGGCAGACCGGCCCGAGCCTCAGGGACCCCGGGCCTGGGCCCGGCCCGTGGAGCGCCTGCGGGTGGGAGAGGTGCCTGCCGGGGCGGTCAGCCTCAACGTGGACGGGCTCCCGGTATCCGGGGTGATGCAGGGCTTCGGCCGCCTGTGGGAGAAGACCTACCGCATACGCCTTTCCGGCATCGGAGAAGGCCCCCGGGAGGTCATCGACACGCTCAAGGCCCGCTTCCCGGATCTCCAGCCCTCGTACAACCGGTTCTATCCCCTGGAGGGAGGCATCTCTCCGGGGTCCCTGGTACTCATCAACGCAGGCACACCTGTCGGGCCGGTCTATACCGGGGTCCAGGTGCTCTACGCGGATGAGGAGTCCTTTGCCTTTATCACGCCCCAGGGGCACCCGGAGTCCGGGTGGGTGAGATTCAGCGCCCACGGCCAGCCCGGAGAGGTCGTCGTCCAGGTGCAGGGCTTTGCCAGGGCAAGCGACCCGCTCTACGAGATCGGGTTCGTGATCCTGGGCTCGCGACTCCAGGAGAGGATCTGGAGGCACCTGCTCGTCTCGCTCGGCAAGCACTACGGCAGGGAGCCGTATGTGAGCGTTCAGAAGAGTTGCCCCGGGGATTTCCTCTGCTGGGAAAACGCGGGCAACGTCCTCTACAACGCACAGATCAGGACCATGTGGCACCTTCTCATGAAGCTCGCGGGAAGGTGAGAGAAAAGAGGCGCTGGAGCGAGACGATATGGCGACACCGCGGCCCGGAGGCCGTGATTCCATCGTGGTCGGCGCCGGTCCGAACGGACTGGCCGCCGCCATTACCATGGCGCGCGCCGGAAAATCGGTGCTGGTGGTGGAGGCGAACGACCGGCCGGGGGGAAGCGTTCGATCGGAAGAGGGAAGCCTGCCCGGGTTTGTCCATGACACCTATGCCTCGGTGTTCTCCATGGCAATAGGCACGCCGTTCTTCGACAGCCTGCCGATGCAGGCCTTCCCGGTGGAATGGGTGGTTCCGAAGGCCGCGCTGGCTCACCCCTTCGACGACGGCACCTGCCTGGTCCTGTAC
>JBASVF010000367.1:0-1857 GCA_049275795.1 Desulfomonilia bacterium | reverse complement strand
CATCGACCTCAGGCTCAAGTTCGGCCTGGAGCCCAGGGAGTACACCCCGCTGACCGTGTTCCTCATCGTGCGGGTCGAGGAGAGGATCGTGGGGATGGTGGTGGACAACGTGGCCGACGTGCTAGTGATCGACCCCTTGCGCGTGCAGAAGACGCCGGTCTTTTCAGCGGGCATTCCCACCGACTTCATCGAAGGGGTCTACAAGGACGGGCAGGACCAGATGGTAATCCTCATGGACGTGCCCTCGCTCATCAAGCCCGAGGAATGGGTTGCCTGAGAAGGGCGTGCGCCCTTCTCGAGGACTGCGCTTACCTCCGCTCCTTGGGAGCAAGCAGCATCGAGGCGATGAGCCCTACCATGCCCAGCGAGATGTAGGTATCGGCCAGGTTGAAGGCGGGCCAGCGAAACTCCCCGATCGAAAAGCTCAGAAAATCGACCACCTCGCCGAAGAGAAACCGGTCGGTGAGGTTGCCCATAGCGCCCGCGATCACCAGGCACAGGATGGCCTTGAAGAACCACGACCTCTCCCCGGACTTTACGAAGATGATCACGATGGCCGTGAGCGCCACCACGGTGATACCCAGGAAGAACCAGGTGCGCACCGACTCGGGGATGTCGCGCAGGATACCGAAGGCGGCGCCTGTGTTACGCACGTGAACGATGTCGAAGAAGCCGGGGATCACCGCAAACCCGGCGCCCACCTCCATGCTCCTGCACACGAGCCACTTGGTGAGCTGATCGGCGAGATACAGGGGCAGCACCAGCAGGAGGCCCCACGCGGCCAGGGAACGCATCGAGCCGCTCCACACCCGCGAAGGGCCCGTTGCTTCATTGTCGGTATGCCGGCCGAACCCGCCAACGTCCACCTGCACCTCGTCCCCGGGCAGGCGTCAGCCGAGCTGCGAGGCGCAGCGGCCGCACACCTCGGCAAAAGCCGGGTTCTGCCCGATGTCCTCACGGTAGTGCCAGCACCTGGGGCACTTGCCGCCGGGCGCCTTTGACACCTCGATGCGCAGCCGGCTGAAGTTCTCGCTCTGGCCGTAAGCGCCGTCGCCTTGCGCCACCTTCACGTCAGAGCAGATGAAGACGTCGGTAAGCACGGCCTCGACAGACTCGAGAAACTCGATGGTCTCTCCCTCGGCGAACAGGCTCACCCGGGCGTCGAGGGGATGCCCGATCACCTTGTCCCGGCGGGCCTGCTCCATCTCCTTGGATACCTCCTGCCTGAGCAGCAGCACACGCTCCCACTTCGAGGCCAGGGCCTCGTCCACGAGCGAGGGATCGGACTCGGGCATCTCGGCGAGATGCACGCTCTCTTCCTTGCCCGCAAAGGCCGGGATGTAGTCCCAGATTTCCTCGGCGGTAAAGGCCAGGATGGGCGCGATGAGCCGGGTGAGGTCCCTGATGATGCGGAAGAGCGCGCTCTGAGCCGACCTGCGCTCGAGGGAATCCTGCTTGTAGACGTAAAGCCTGTCCTTGAGGATGTCGAGGTAGAAGGCGCTCATGTCAACCACGCAGAAGTTGTGCACCTGCTGGTAGATGGCGTAGAACTCGAAATCCTCGTAGGCCTTGCGCACCCGCTCGATGAGCTTCTGGGTGGCGTGCAGGGCGTAGCGGTCGAGCTCGAGCATGTCTTCGAAGGGCACCATGTCGGTATCGGGATTGAAGTCGTGCAGGTTGCCCAGCATGAAGCGCGAGGTGTTGCGGATCCGGCGGTAGGTCTCTACCAGGCGGTTGACGATCTCGTCGGAGATGCGGATGTCATTCTTGTAGTCCTGCGCGCTTGCCCAGAGCCTGAGGATCTCGGCCCCGTACTTCGAGATGATCTCCTCGGGCAGGATGGTGTTGCCCACGGAC
>JBASVF010000366.1:0-10169 GCA_049275795.1 Desulfomonilia bacterium | reverse complement strand
GGGGTCGCGCACCCTCACGATCATAGCGACTTCAGGTATGCGGCTACCCGGGAGACGCCCTCGCGGATGTTGTGCTCCGAGTTGGCGTAGGAAAACCGGAGGTACCCCTCGCCGCCGGGGCCGAAATCCTCGCCCGGGGTGACCCCCACCCCGGTGTTCTCGAGGATGTCCATGGCCAGGCGGTATGAATCGTTCGTGACGTGCGACATGTTCACGAGCACGTAGAAGGCGCCGTGCGGCTCGACCTCCACGTTGAACCCGTGGCGGGCCAACTCCTCGAGCATCACGAGCCTGCGCTGCGCAAAGATATTCCTCATGCGCTCGACCTCCGGACCGGCCTCGGTAAGAGCGGAGATCCCCGCCCACTGCGCGGGAGCGGGCGCGCAGATCATGATGTTCTGCTGGAGCTTCTGGGCCGTCCTGACGAGGCTCTTGGGAAAGACCGCCCATCCCAGGCGCCAGCCGGTCATGGCATAGGCCTTCGAGAAGCCGTTGATGACAACGGCACGGTCCGTATACTCCAGGATGGTGTGCTGCGAGCCGGCATAGACCATGCCGTGGTAGATCTCGTCCGAGATGATGGGCAGGCTCAGGTCCGCCAAGGCCCTCAGATGGTCATCATCCAGGCAGATACCGGTGGGGTTGGCGGGCGAGTTGATGACCACGGCCTTGCTCGCAGGGCCGCGGGCGTTCCTGACCTTGTCAGGGTCGAGCTGGAAGCCGTCGGCGCTGCCCGTGGGGATCAGCCGGGGAGATGCACCGATGACCCGGGCGAAGTTTGGGTAGCAGGCATAGTAGGGATCGGTCATGATGATCTCGTCGCCGGTGCCGGCCAGGCAGGCCATGGCGATGAACAGGGCCGGGGACGAGCCCGCGGTGACCACGACCTGCCCGGGGTCCACGCTCACCCCGTAGGTGCGGGCGTAGTGCTCGCAGATCGCCTCCCTAAGCTCGGGGATGCCCATAGAGTGAGTGTAGTGGGTCATGCCTCCTTCCAGGGCCCTCGCACAGGCCGAGCGGATGCATGCCGGGGTGTCGAAGTCGGGCTCGCCCACCTCGAGGTGAATGACCTCCCTTCCCTGCGCGGCAAGGGCGTTGGCCTTCTCCAGGACATCCATGACCAGAAAGGGTGTGATGGATTGGTTCTTCGTGGCTGCTTGCATGGCTCTCCTATAACAGACCGGCAATCCGAGGGCAATTGTCCTGTGAGCTTAAAAAACTCTACCCGTCTTCCCCGGCTGACTCTTCCTCGATCTCCTTGAGGACCTTCGTGACCTCGGCCTGGGTGGAACGGAGGATCTTGCGCAGGTAGCGTATCTTTGCGGCAGCCTCCTAGACCTCCCGCTCCAGCTCGTCGATGGGGACCTCGCCCCGATTCATCCTCTCGAGCGTTTCCTCGAGCTCCCTGAGCACCTCGGAGTACCGGCTCGTCTTTTTCATCACGGCTCCTTGTCAGTGACTGTGCTTGCTATCCTTCCCCGCGAGAGCCTGGTGGTGATGCTCTCGCCCAGGCCGATGCCGGCCGCGTCGGTGATGACCCTGCCCGCGGAATCGGTGGTGATGCTGAATCCCCGTTTCAGGACCGCTGAAGGGTCCATGGCCGAGAAGAGGGACTCAAGATGCTCGAGGCTGTCACTCCCGCGGGCCAGGGATTCCCGGGCCGAGCCGCACAAGTCCCGGCTTAAGCTCCCGAGCCTGGCTGCATGAAGCGCGAATGCAGGCTCGGCTGCCCGTGTGATCGAGCGGGGCAGCGCCTCCAGGGCCTCGATCCGGCGATGGACGGCCGCCCGGAAGCTGTTCAAGAGCCCCGCGGCAAGGGCTGCAAGCGCCCGTTCGCGCCCTGAGAGGCCCCTGGTCAGTGCGGTGTGGAGGTAGAATACGAAGTCCTTGAGCACAGAACTCTCGGAGACGATCCTCCCGCGAGTGAGGTGGCCCAGCCCGGCAGCCCTCAGACGCAGGCGCTCCTCGGCCCTCTGGAGGTGCTCCCTGCCCCGGTGGAACAGGTCGCGCCCCATTCTCTCGAGAAAGGCCCATACCTCGTCCATCCGCGAGACGAGCATGCGTGCGGCATCGGTCGGCGTGACGCAGCAGGTGTGTGCCACCAGGTCGGCCACGCTCACGTCGATCTCGTGGCCGATGCCTGTCACCACGGGCTTCGAGCATTGGGCGACCGCCCTGCACAGGGCAAGGTCGTCGAATGGCAGTAGGTCCGTCCTCGCCCCTCCTCCCCGGATAATGACGATGAGCTCGACCCCAGGGTGCCGCTCAAGGACCTCGATGCCCGAGACCACCTCGCGCACCGTGTTCTCGCCCTGCATGTGGGCGTCGAAGAGGCTCACGGTAAAGGCGTACCCGCTTTCGGAAAGGATGCTCACGAAGTCGTTGAGCGCGGCGGAGCCCTCCGAGGTGATAAGCCCCACCTGCCGGGGAATCTCCGGGAAGGGCAGGGCCTTGTTCCTCTCGAGGAGCCCCTCGGCGCGCAGTGCTTCGATGGTCTGTTCGCGCTTCCTGGCCATGGCGCCGAAGGTGTAGGCGGGGTCGATCTCGGAGACGATGAGCTGGTAGCGGCCCTCCCGGGCGAAGAGATCGACCCTGGCCTTGAGCTTGACCTCGATGCCGGAGGCGAGCTCGAAACCCTGCATGCCGATCGACCTCAGCCCGGCCTTCCACGCGACGAACGAACCCCGAAAGAACGCGCAGCTGATCCTGGCCAGGTAGCCCTCACCGGATCCCGACTGTTTCTCCACCAGGTCGAAGTAGATGTGCCCGGATTTGGCATGGACCTTCAGGCCGTGGATCTCTCCCTGCACCCACACCTCGTCGCCGAAGCAGGCCTTCAGGGCTTCCCGGGCCAGCTCGTTCAACTGGCTTACGCGCAAGCACCTCATCAGGACCCAGGAATAACAGAAAGCAGGGAGGCGAATCAAGCAATCCCTGCTCCTTGGCATGCCGCCTTTCGAGCAGGTTCCCCTATCAGCCAGCGCCCGCCAAAGGAGCGTGCGTCTCCTGGCTTAGACCCGGCATGCAGCCGATTCACGCGTTGACAGCTGGGTGCTATCCATGTAGAGAGGTAAGCATACTCCCCATTTTATTGCAGGAGCAACGCATGGAATACCAGTTCATCCGGGCGGAGGTCTCAGACGATATCGCCACGGTGACCTTGAACCGCAGACGAGACCTCAATGCCCTGTCGTTGGGAATGCTTTCGGAAATCAACCACGTCTTCTCCTCGTTCCTCAAGGACGGCGTCGGTGTCAGGCTCGTGGTCCTCACCGGGGGCGACGAGTGCTTCTCCGCCGGGATCGATCTCAAGGAGGCTTCGAACTTCACCACCGAGCAGGCCACGCAGTACTTCAGCCTGGCGATGAACACCTACTCCATGCTCCTCGACTACGACAAGATCCTCATCACCGCGGTCAGCGGCATCGCCTTCGGCGGCGGATTCAACCTGGCGCTTATGGGCGACATCGTCATTGCCTCCGAAAGCGCTATCTTCGGCCACCCGGAGATCAAGTACGGGTTCAACCCCCTCCTCACCCCCCTGGTGGCCCGCATCGGCATGGCGCGCAGCAAGGAGCTCACGCTCCGCGGCGAGCCCATCGGCGCTCACGAGGCGTACCAGATCGGGCTAGTCAACCGGGTGGTTCCGCCCGAAGGCTTCCGCGACGAGGTATCCTCCTGGGCCAGGCAGCTGGTGGGCCGGTCCCCAGAGGTGGTAAAGGCGCTCAAGCGGAGCTTCGATGTGGTCAGCCGCCTCGATGCCAAGGCGGCGCTCGAGTACGAGCTCGAAATGACCGCCATGCTCTTCAACATCCGGGAAGATATCCGGGAGAACATGAAGCGTGTCATCGAGAAAAAGCACACCGGCGGGAAAACAGCCTTCTCCTGAACCCTTCGACGCAGCAGCCCTCTACCGGGCGCTCCGGGAGCACTACGGCCCTTCGGGATGGTGGCCCGGAGACAGTCCCCTCGAGATCGCCGTGGGGGCGGTGCTCACCCAGAATACGGCCTGGGTCAACGTGGAGAAGGCCATCGCCGCGCTCAAATCCCACTCGATGCTCGACATCCGGCGCATGCACGACTCCGAGCCCTCGGAACTTGCCCGGCTGATCCGGCCTTCCGGCTACTATAACCTCAAGGCCTCCCGTCTGAAGAACCTCGTACGTGCCGTGATGGAGCAGGCATCAGGCGATATGGAGGCCTTTCTCGACCGTGACCTCTCCGAGCTGCGGGCTGCCCTCCTGGCCGTTGACGGCATCGGGAAGGAAACCGCGGACAGCATCTGCTGCTATGCCGCGGGCAGGCTCGTTTTCGTCGTGGACGCCTATACGCGGAGGATCCTCTCGCGCCACGGCGTGATTGATGCCGGGGCCGATTACGAGATTATCCGGCAGCTCTTCGAGCACGGTTTGCCCAGGGAGCTTTCCGTGTACCGTGACCTGCACGCCTACCTGGTGTTCGTAGGCAAGGATTTCTGCCGCAAGAGCTCTCCCCGGTGCGCGGATTGCCCGCTCGAGGCATGGCGGCATGAAACCGGACTTCCCTGAAGTGCGGCGGGCTCCTTAAGCCTGCTGTATTGAAGGGGACTATCCGCGGCAAAGGCCAAGCCCGAAGGCGCCGGTACCGGGGGGCTGCCGGAAAGGAAAAAAAGGTAGTCTACCACACGGCGTTTGTGGTAAATAACGACTCATGCAGGGTAATATCCAGGATAATATCATTCTCATCATCTTCGTGATCCTCTTCTTCGTGCTTCCCTCCGTGATGAAGCTCCTGGGCAGGCGAGTATCCGGAGCGGGAAGCGAACCTGAGGAGAAAAACCTTCCTATGGAGAAAGACTCTGCGCCCGGGCACCCGTATCCCGGGACCGATCACGAGATCCTCGATCCTGATTTTTCCCGGCGCCAGGATTACGGCCCCTCAGGTTATACTGAGATCTCCAACGAGCCCATCCACCCGAAATGGTTCTAGAGAGCAGACCCACCAACCAGGGAATCCGGTTCGTCGTAGGCATCTGCATCATCGCTCTGTCCATTTACGGGTTCTACCTGTCCCTGACCTGGACGAACTCGCCCGGGCTCTTCCTCGTGCCGGTGAGCGCCGAACCCAGAGATCCGTCGTGCGTACCGGCGGTCTTCCCCGGCATTTCCCTATGCGGCCCTTCGGAGCTCCACTATACCCTCGAGCCGGACGGGACCGTGCGCATCAGCTCGTTCAGGGCGAGGGTCCGGGGAGAGGTACGGGTCATGGAGAGACTCCCCCGGGAAGAGCAGTGGCGGGATTCGCTGCGCAGCCCCCTCATCCGCCCTTTCCTGGGTGATACGGGATCCATGGGGACGCACGAGCTCCTGGAAAGCATCCTCTCGCGCCGGTTCAACCCCACGCTCATGGGGGCAAAGGCGCAGATTCCCCCTTCGTGGATGAAGCGGGACAAAAACGCCGAGATCCTCGTCCCTTCGGGGAAACAAGCCTTCCTGTTCTACACCTCTCGGCAGTTCCTGGGCATCGTGTTCACCGGCGGGAAGGTGGCGGTGATCTCCTGCATCGGACCTGTGAGCCGGGACGGGGCCCTGCGCCTGGTCCAATCCGTCGAGATCACCTCACCGGAACGATCATGAAGGGAATCACCGCATCTTTCATGAACCGCTCCACGTGATCGTTCCTGAACCCGAACAGGCTGCCCTTCGACACCTCGTGTGACATGATGAGCAGATCGATCTTCTTCTCGCTGATCAGCCGGTTGATCTCCTCCACCGGGTTGCCCTTGGTGACGAGCCGGTGCTCGGCATCCACCTCGTCACCCACCGCCTTGTGACAGAGGGCGTACATCTTGTCTCGGGCCGCCTTTATGACCTCGTCCTCGAGCACCTCGGTGTTGATGTGGGGGACGTAGAATCCCGCTGCCTTGCTGATGTCGGTGACCGAATGCAGCACAAACAGCTCCGCCTCGAAGAGCCGGGCATATTCGAAGGCATAGCCCACCAAGTCGGTGCTGTGCTCGCTGAGATCGATGTAACAGAGAATCCTGCCGGGCTTAGTTGCCCTGTTCTTGGCCATAGGGGTCCTCCTCCTGTTGAACGCTCCCTGCAGATGGCAAAGGGAGATCTGGTCAATTATTTATTACAGAATCGATTACCTTTTTCAAGTCCTTGAGATGAAAAGGTTTTGCAACGAAGGCATCGGCTCCCTTCTCGAAGGCCATCTTCCTGGCCTCGCTGACGCTGAACCCCGTGATCAGGATGATGGGGGTGCGGGGATACCGGCTCTTGATCTCGGTCATGAGGGTATAACCATCCATCCGGGGCATGTGAATGTCGCTGACCACGACGTCGATGGGGGCCTTTTCCAGGTATTCGAGGGCGTCGATACCGTCCTTGGCCGTGTGGACATGGTGCCCGAACATGCTCAGGAAATCGGAGATCACGCTGGTCAGATCGTCCGAATCGTCTACAATGAGAATGTTCTTTCCGTCATTCATTGCTCTTGGGCATGGTCAGGTCGATGATCTCGTAATCCCTGAGGGTCGTGTACTTCCTGGTCTCGGCCGCGGTGAGCTTGGCAAGCTTGTCCATGACCTCCTTGATCCTGAAGATCTGCTCCTCCATGACCTTCAGGGTCTTCTGGACCCTGTCGTTCTTTTCCAGGTCGGGGGCCATCTGGAGCATCTCGATGTTGCCCAGGATGATGTTCAACGGGGTATTGATGCGATCGGAGAGCGTCACGGTCGTCTTGGCGATGGCGCTGATCTCCTGGATGCGCTTCTGTTCCTGGCCGTAGCTCTGCATCTCCAGGGCTCTGCGCACCCGGATGATCAGCTCCTCCTCGTCGCAGGGTTTAAGCAGGTAATCATAGACGCCCAGCCTCAAGGCCATGACCGCGGTCTTGATGGACCCGTAGCCGGTGATCACGATCACCAGGGTTCTGGGTGACACCACCTTCACGTTCTCCAGCAGCTCCAGCCCGCCCATGCCCTCCAGGACGAGGTCGGTCAACACGAGGTGGTACTTCTTTCTGTGGAAGAGCTCCAGGGCTTTCTCGGCGGAAGGGACCCCTTCCACGTCATAGCCTTGGCCTCTGAGAATGTTCTCCAGGGAATACCTGACGATCTCCTCGTCATCGACCACGAGAATCTTCTTGTTTTCCATGATCTTCTCTTACATCCCTACCTGCTGTTGACCCTCCGGCTCACCTCGTCCCTCAGGTCCTTGATGCGGAACGGCTTGCGCAGGAACACCGCCCCGGTCGACTCGAGAAATTCCTTGACCTGGAGATCATAGGTGTCGCCGGTAATGAAGAGGAACCTCTGTTTCATCCGCGGCTGCTCCTTCACCACCGCGTGGTAGAACTCCATCCCATCCATCACGGGCATCCTCAGATCCGATATGATGAGCTCCCACTGGTGCTCGTGGAGCCCGTCGATGGCGTGCCTTCCGTTGTTGAAGATCCTCACCTCGTAGTAGGGGCTCAGGGTATCCACCATGAGCTCCTGCAGGTCTTCCTCGTCCTCGACCACCATGATCACCGGCCGTCTCACCGGCTCTCTGATCTCCGACGAGACGGACGGCACTCCCTCGCCGGGGGCGGGAGGCCCTTCATACTTCTCGGGCGTCATGGCCGGGATCCTTACCCGTGCCAGAGCGCCCCGGCTGGTGTTCTCCAGGGTTATTTCCCCCTTGTGATCGGAAACGATACCATAGCAGATGCTCAAACCCAAGCCCGTTCCCTTGTCCCTGGTCTTGGTGGTGAAAAAGGGATCGAAAACCCGGGTGATGATCTCCTCGGGAATGCCGGGACCGGTATCCTCGATCGACACGTCCACGTAGCCTCCGTCGAGCCCTGCCCTGATCCATATGGTCCCCTTTTCATCACCGATGGCGTCTATAGCATTGTTGATGAAATTGACCATGACCTGCTCCATGCAGTTCATGTCCGCCTTTACGAAGAGCGCCTCAGTCCCCTCGTCACAAACGAGCCTGATGCCGCGCTTCTTGACCGTGGGGGTGTAGAGGTTCATGACCCTCCTGATGATGTCCCTCATGTCGAAGACCACCTTTTCCGGGGGCTTGTTCCGGGAGAACTTGAGCAGGGAATCCAGGATGCTCCTGGATGAGTTCGCCGCGTCGATGATGATCGAGAGCCGCTTGCGGTCTTTTTCGCCGAGCCTCCGGGCGTTGATGAGGTCGGCGAACCCGAGGATCGGGGTGAGCCGGTTGTTGAGCTCGTGCGCAATGCCCGAGGTGAGCAGGCCCAGCGAGGTGAGCTTCTCGGTCTGCATGACCCGCTGCTCCAGGCGCCGTGCCGCGGTGATGTCCCGCATCATGACCAGGGCCTGGCCCCGATCGAGCGCCTTGATGAAGAACCTGCCCACCACGCCCGGGGTCTCGCCGAAGACCACGGTTCTCTCGAAGTCCTGGAACTGCCCCGGGCTCATCCCGGACCGGCAGCCGCATATGCACGCGATCGTCTCGGCATCGAACAGTTCCTGGACTCGGGCCGGGATCTTTCCCATCCTGGCTGTCAGCCTCTGGTTGCAGAAGGTGACGGTATCGTCCCCATCCAGGATGAAGATGCAGTCCTCGGATGCGTCGACAACGGTCTTGTAGCTTTCCGAAAGGCTCCTCAGACTCTCGTCCTTCTTGATCAGGGTTTCGCTCAAGTCCAGGTTCCTTTTCTGGAACACGGCCGAGACCTGGATGAGGGTCAGCATCTGTCCGACCAGCATGCCCAGGAGCTCGAAGATCCTCTGGTAATGCAGGCTGAAAAAGTTCGGCCGGGAATGCGAGAGGTTCAGGACCCCGATGGTCCTGTCGCCATCCTTAATGGGTATGCACAGCATGGAGCCGATCTCGACCCGCGAGTTCGGAAACTCGCTGAAGTACTCGCAGTCACGGACATCGGGCACCAGGATCGGCTCGCCTGTGAGCGCGCACGTCCCGGCAACGCCCGTACCCAGCTCCATGCTGACGCCCGGCACCTCCCTGGGCAGATCCGCGCCGCCGGCGGCCTTGAGGATCACCCTCCCGCCCTCCACGATGAATACCGAGGCATTCTCGCAGCGCGACTCCCGGATGAGCACCTGGACGATATAGGAATAGAAATGTTCTTCCGGAGAGCCCCGGCGCACATACTCGGAAAGCTCATAGATGCCCGAGAGCATCCCGACGATGTCCTCGTAGAAGTCGGTGGCCTTCCTGAGCAGATCGAGAAGGAGACCCTCCCGCGTCCGGGAGATGTCCGAGGATTCGCCGATGCCCGCCCAACCGACTTTCACAGCCCCCCCAATGCCCTTAAAACAGGCCTTTGATCATCTCAGCACTTGTTTTATACCGTTGCGTAATGATGCTGACAAGATCTTTGTAGGAACCGCCCAGAAAGGGCCGAACGGCCTTGGCATCGAGCGGGTCCGCCTCCGGGGCCCCTCTCTCGCACCGGCATACCACGCCGTTGGCCAGGTACACCAGGGCGGAATCTCGGCTGACGGGCCGGTGATGGCAGCGGATGATCTCCACGGCATCCTCGGGGAAGTTCCACCTCCTGGCCACGATCTCGCCCAGAGCAGTGTGGCCGATGGAAAAGGCCTGCTGCTCGATTTCCTCTTCGGGCCATTGCCCGTCCGGACCGAAAAGGGCTGCATACAGCTCGGGAATGAGGTGGAGAAAGATTATCCTGCCGAGATCGTGCAGCAGTGCCCCGGTGAAGAGCCGGTCCTTCTCCGGCCTGTTCGCGCCCAGGGGAAGGACCGCCAGGGCCACGGCATACGAGTGCGCCCACAGGCTCCTGGCATGCTGCGTCTCGCTCTTGAGGGCGTTCATCACCTCCATGGACAGGGAGATGCATTTGACCATGTCAAGGCCGATGGTCATGAGAGATTGATGCAGGCCGAGGCACTTCTGGGAATGACGGTAAAAGGGGGAGTTGGCGAGCTTGATCACCTTGGCCGTAACCGCCGGATCGGTGCGGATGACCCGCTCGACCTCGTAGATGTCCGTACCCTCGTCCTCTAACACCTCGAAGAGGCGCATCCTGGTCGCGTCGAGTGCCGGGATTGCGTCGATGCGCCTTTCCACGCAGAATTGGCCGGTCATGGATTCCATTTCAGTATAGTAACGGCCCCTTAACCCTGTAACTTGAAGGATTTTTCTCCGGTATGACCCGAGGCCGGTCCAGCCTCG
>JBASVF010000365.1:0-17922 GCA_049275795.1 Desulfomonilia bacterium | reverse complement strand
CCCCGCTCCAGGAAGAACGACTCCATCCTCTCGACGAGCGGCGCCAGGGTGGAACGGTCCAGGGCGGACACGGCCACCCCGTCGTAGCGCCGCACCATGGCCTCGGCGAGTTCCGGCGGGCACTTGTCGGCCTTGTTGAAGACCCTGATCCTGGGCTTGTCCTTCAGGTCGAGCTGTCCGAGGATGTCGTCCACCGCCTGCATCCGCGACTGGAGGTGGGGATCGGAGAGGTCGACGACCTCAAGGAGCAGGTTCGCGTCCTGGAGTTCCTCCAGGGTGGCCATGAAGGCGGCGCGCAGGTCGTTCGGAAGATCGCGGATGAACCCCACGGTATCGGTGATGATTACCTCCATGTCGCGGGGGAACCTCAGGCGCTTGCTGGAGGGATCGAGGGTGGCGAAGGGCATGTCCGCCGTCAGCACGCGGCTGCGCGTGAGCGCATTGAGCAGGGTGGACTTGCCGGTGTTGGTATAACCGATGATGGAGATGACCGGGATCCCGGACCTGCTCCTCCTCTGGCGAGTGAACCGGCGCTTCCTGCTGATTGCCCGTGTCTCGCGCTCGAGCCGGTTCATGCGCTCCTTGGCCCTTCTCCGGTCCACCTCGAGCTTGGACTCCCCCGGCCCCCTGGTGCCGATGCCGCCCGCGAGCCGGCTCAGGAACGGGTTCTTCCCCACGAGCCTGGGCATGTTGTAGCGCAACTGGGCCAGCTCGACCTGGATCTTGCCCTCCCTGGTCTTGGCCCTGCGGGCAAAGATGTCCAAGATGAGCTGAGTCCGGTCGATCACCCGCACCTCGGCCGCCTCGGAGACGGACCTGGCCTGGGAAGGCGAGAGTTCCTGGTCGAAGACGAGCAGGTTTGCGTCCAGGGCCAGGGCCTTGATGCTGAGCTCCGCGACCTTGCCCCTGCCCACGATGTACTTGGGGTCGGGCTTGGGCCTCCTCTGCACCACGGTCTCCATCACGGTCACCCCGGCCGAGGCGGCCAGGGACTCCAACTCGGAGATGGCCATCTTTGCCTCTTCGTTGAGGGCGGGAACCACGGCGACGAGGATGGCCCGGTCCTCGCCGGCGCCACTTCCCATGGCCCTCTGCTTGCGGGTGATCTCGTCCTCGAGCGCGGCGATGAACTCATCGAAGGGCAGGTCGAGACGGTAGACAGGCGTAGGCTCCAGGACCGTCCATACCGCCGACTCCCCGCCGGCGGGCAGGAGATGCGCGCCGTGTGCGTCTCCGGGCTCGCCGTTCTCCCGCACATCGATGGCGTAGATCATGTCCAGCCTGAGCTTGGCCATGTCGGTGAGATCCTCGAAGCTGAGCCCGCCGGGAGAAAGGTGCGTGTGGATGAGCCGCAGGCCCTGGAGCCTGCCCGGGTGGGTGCGCTTGCGCTCCAGGGGAGGAATAGAGATTGACTGCGCGTCTCCGGCGATCACGGACTCCACCGTGCCCTGGCGACTGATGAGGAGCCCGATCTGGATGCCGATCTCGCGGGAGAGCCTGGAGATCTCAAGCGCGAGCTCCTGGGTGATCACGGACTGCGGGGGAATCTTCCGGCGGCAGAGGCGCTCGAGCGACTTGAGCTCCGAGGCCTTGAGCGACTTCGCATTGCCGTAAACGGTGTGTATGGAGTACTCCTTGCGGCTCTTTTCAGGCCTTCTCGATCAGGGAGGCGTGCATCACGACCTTGGCGCGGTTGCTCACCATCTCGATGAGGATCCGCACCCTTCCCTCGTCCGACCCCCAGGCCTCGAAGACCCCGTAGAGGTCCTTCAACGGCCCGGACTTTATCCGCACCAGGTCACCGGGAGCAAAGGACACGGGCTTCTTGATGATGCCGGATTCCTTGTCTTCGAGGCTGCTCAGCGAACGGATGAACTCGTCCTCGATGGGTACGGGCTGGTAGTTGTCCAGGAGGATCCTCCTGACCCCCCTGCACCACCTGACCTTGTGGTAGTCCTCCTCCGTGGGAGCGATCTGCACGAAGAGGTAGTTGGGGAACAGGGGGTACTTCTTGAGGACCTTGCGCCTGGCGTGAAACACGTACTTCTCCATGAAAGGCTGGTATATCTCCACCCCCTGCTGCCTGAGGACCAGGCAGGCGACCTCGTCCTCCTTGGGGTTGGTCTGTACCACGAACCATTGCTTCATTTCGTGCTCCACCGGCACTCTATAGCTCAAAGAACCCGGGGAGTCAATCCGTGCAAGGGCCTCTCGCGGCCATGATTAGGGCTCGCGTCCCACCGGGCGCACCAGCATGGATACCGGGACGATTTCCACGCCCCGCTGCTTGATCCTGGGGATCTCGCGCTCGAGCACGGCGATCGTCTCGGGGTAGGGGTGGCAGATGGCTACGGCCTGGGAATGCTTGAGTGCTATCCGCACCAGCCTGTCGATCTGGGCGGTAATGTAGGGGTCGTTGCGCTCGTTGTCGAGGAACACGTCCCTGGCAACAAAGGGCAGGCCCACCTCGCCCGCCACCGAACGGCACACGGAGGCGCTGGTGGTCAGACTGTCCACGAAGAAGAGCCCCCGGTCCCCGATCTCCTTGAGCACGACGCGCATGATGTCCTGATCAGGCGTCACCCGTGAGCCCATGTGGTTGTTCACCCCCTTGACATGAGGCACGATCTCGAGGTTGCGCCTGAGTACCGAGAGGATCTCGGTCCGGGACATGTTCCGGTAGATCGCCCCCTTGCCCGGGTCCATGCCGTTTCCCTCCATGGGCAGGTGCAGCAGGACCTCCCTGCCCTGGCCGTGCAGGTACCGGGCCGCGCGGACGGAGAAGGGCCGGTCCGGGAGCACGGAGAAGGTGAGGTCTGCATCGATGGCGCTCAAGGCTTTTGCCCATTTCAGGTTGAGGCCCATGTCGTCCACGATGATGGCGCACCGGGCGGCCCCGGCCGGGGGCCTGGAGAACCTGATGTCCCACCGGCTCTTCCCCGAGATCACCTGCACATGCCCCTCGCCCACCATCCTCACTTCGCCCGCATCCTCCAGGGCGGAGAAGGCCCGGGAGATCTCTTCGCGGGAAAGCGGGGACTTAAAGTTCACCTGCACGGTGCTTCCCGAGAAGCGCACGTCCTTTTCCGAGAGGCCGAGGTCGAAGAGGCAGCCCTTGATGAGGAGCTCCATGGGCAGCTTCTCTCCGGCGGGAAGCAGGGATACGCCCAGTGGAGTACCGCGATCGTGCGCGAGATAGAGCAGGCCTGCGGCTGCAACCAGGACGGCCAGTGCCGCCGAGACGGCCACGATGAGCTTCTTCCGGATCCTCTTCCTGCTGCCGCGCTTCTTCATGCCGCCTTTTTGGCCCAGTGGAAGACCTCCCATGATTTGAGCAGATCGAGCGAGTACTTGAGCTGGTAGTCATTTTCCAGCAGGTCGCGGGACGAGGGGCCGTTCACCGGCGGGATATCCTTCTGGGGACCGGGCTCGAGGTGGTCCTTGAGATCCTTCTCGCGCATGAAGGTCTGCCCTTCTTCCTGCTCGAGGTTCGTCCCCGGGGCCCGCTGTTCCACCACGATGTCCGGTTCGATGCCGGTGGCCTGGATGGACCTCCCCAGGGGGGTGTAGTAGCGGGCCACCGTGAGCTTGAGCGCCGACCCGTCGCTCAGCGGGCGGATGCTCTGCACCGAGGCCTTGCCGAAGCTCTTGACCCCTACCACGAGGGCGCGCCGATTGTCCTGCAGGGCGCCGGAGACGATCTCGGCCGCGCTGGCGCTGCCGCCGTTGATCAGGACGATCATGGGGAATCCCTCGAAGGTTCCCTCCTTGCGCGCCCGGTACTCGGTCTTCTCTTCGGGCCTCCGCCCGTCCGTGTACACGATGAGCCCTTCGGACAGGAACAGGTCGCTCACCGAGACCGCCTGGTCGAGCAGGCCGCCCGGGTTGTAGCGCAGGTCGAGGATCAGCCCCTTCAGGGGGCCCATCTCCTCGAGCGCGCTCCGGATGTCGTCGGCCGTGTCCACCTGGAAGTTCCTCACCCTGATGTACCCGAAGCCCGGTTCGAGCATCTGGGCCTTGACGCTCTCGATGTGGATCATGGCGCGGGTGATGGTCATATCCATGGGCTTCTGCTGGTTGTCCCGGAGGATGGTGATGGTCACCTTCGTTCCCTTCGGCCCCCTGAGGAGCTTCACTGCATCCTCGAGGCTCATGTCCGCGGTGGACTGGCCATCGATCTTGACGATCCGGTCTCCGGGGAGCACCCCTGCGCGGAAGGCCGGCGTGCCCTCGATCGGGGATATGACCGTGAGCGTGCCGTCGCGCATGCCGATCTCGATGCCGAGCCCGCCGAAGGACCCGGTGGTGCTGATCTGCATCTCGTGGTAACCTTCCTTGGTGAGATAGGACGAATGGGGATCCAGCACGGAAACCATGCCCTTGATCGCCCCATCGATAAGCTTTTCGGGAGGAACCTCCTCCACGTAGCTCTTCTCGATGATGCTCAGGCAGTCGGTGAACTTCTCGAGGTGGGGATAGATCCCCGAGGCCTCCGCGCTCAGCCCCCGGGCGAGATTCATCCCCAGGAAGGCCGCGGCAACGATCAGGGCAATCCCCCCGAGGATAGGGAACTTCCGGATTTTCATAGCGTCTCCTGTAAAGAAATGTCCGCTGTTATCTACCGTCTATAGCACAGAACTCCTGGCGGCAAAACATATACTACTTCCGCAGCAGCCAGGCGTGAGGGTCCTGGGCCTTGCCCCCGGACCGGATCTCGAAGTGCAGCGTGGGCTTGAGTGCATCCCCGCTCTGTCCCACCCGCCCGATGGTCTCACGTGAGCCGACCTTGTCCCCGACCGACCTGAGGGCCTCCCTGAGGTGGGCGTATACCGAGTAGTAGCCCTGCCCGTGATCGAGGATCACGGTATTGCCGTAGCCTCCCATCCAATCGACATACACGACCGTGCCCGGGTACACGCTCCTGACCGGCGATCCTTCCGGGCACTCGATATCGATGCCCTGGGAGCGCTGGGGCACACCATGCGCTACGTACCGGCCGAACTTCCGCACCACCTTTCCCTCCACCGGCCAGGGGAGCCTGCCCTTGCTCCCGGCAAACCCGCTCTCCGGCTCAGGGGCCTTCCGTGCCTCCTCGCGCAGCCTCTCCAGGAGGTCCTGGATCCGGTCCTGGTATTGCCTGGACTGGCCTTGCAGGGAGGAGACCAGTTGGGCCTTCCGGGCGCGCTGGGCGGCAAGGTCATCGAGGGCGCGGCTCAGCTCGGCCAGGTCTTTCTCCAGCAGCTCAGCCAGGCGCCGGGTCTTCTCGCGGGTTGCGGCGCGCTCCTGCTTGAGCTTCCGGTACTCTTCGACCCTCCGGCTGCGGTCTTCGAGGATGGCGCGGACATAGCCGGCATAGCGCTCGTTGCCGTGATAGGCGTTGATCAGGTCCAGCGAGGCCCCCTTGTAGACCTCGACCCACTGGCCGTGCATGTTCTTCTCCGCAGCGGCGAAATCAGCCTCGCACGAGGCGAGTTCCTTGTCGAGCAGGGCGATCTGGGCCCGCCTGCTCGCGACGCTCTCCTTCACCTCGGCGATCCTGCCCTGGATCTGCTGGATCTTGAGGTCGATGTTCTTGAGCTTCTTCTCTTCGGAGATGCGGGTGCCTTCCACCTGCCTGGCCTTTTCCCTCAGGGCCTCGATCTCCCGTGACGCATCATCCGCGGCCCAGGCGGCCGCGGCGGCGAGGACGGCCAGAACGGCCAGGACAGGGGCGGCGAACCTAGGCATCAACACTCCGCCTGATCGCCATGTAGGCGGCGGGAAGGCTCAGGAGGCCGGCCAGGACTATTGCGGCGATCATCCGGTCCATGGACATGGGGCCAAGGAGGGGTCCCAGGACCGGGACCCTGGCCTTGAGCAGGATGAAGACCCCCTCAACGCTCAGCAGCGCCAGGATCGCCGAGAGCACGCTGTACATGAGCGCCTCGAGGAGATACGGAGAGTAGAGGAAGTACCGCTTTGCGCCCAGCAGGTGCATCACCTCCATCTCCTGGCGCCTGGAGACCATGGCCACCCGGATGGACAGGAAAATGACGAGCGACAGCGTCAGGACGACCACCAGGAACACCATGACGCCCACGGCGAGGATCGGATAGTAGGCATCGGCCACCATGCCCAGGATGCCCCGGTCATAGCGGACATCCTGGATACCGGACAGGCCTCCGAGCCGCTCGGCGACCCTTTCCAGGGAGCCTGCATGCCCGGGCTTGAGTCTGATCTCGAAGGCGTCGGGAAGGACCTTGGGGTCGAGGTCTCTGACCAGGGAATCATCCGGGCCGAGCCACTGCCTGAGACGCTCCAGGCCTGTGCTGCAGGGGATGAACTCGACGCCGGCGATCTCCTCCATAGCGGCGATCCGCTCTCCCAGAGCCCTGACGGCCCCGGTGTCCGGCCTGCCTGAGAGATAGGCGATCACGGTGCCGGAGGCGCCGCTCAGGGTCTTTGCCCGGCTCGCGAAGGCGGCGGCATGGAACACGAGCATCAGCTGGCACAGGGCGAACCAGCAGGCGATCAGGGTGGCAAGGCTGGCCCACGGACGCATCGAGACGCCCCGGACGAGCAGCTTGAGCATGGAGAGAACGCGGTTCACGGCTTGCCCCACTCACCCGTGATCCTTCCCCTGTCGAGGGAGATCACCCGGTCGTAGTCGATGGAGGAGTCCTCGCGGTGGCTTGCGATGACGAGCGTAGTGCCCTTGCGATGGAGCCGGCAGAACATGTTCATGACCAGGCGCGCCGTCTCCTCGTCGAGGCTCCCTACCGGCTCGTCCGCGAGAACGATCCTCGGGTCGTGGATGATGGCCCTGATGATGGCGAGCCTCTGCCGCTCTCCGCCGGAGAGCTCGCCGGCGCGGGCGTAGACCCGGTGCTGCAGTCCCATCCACTTGAGCATCTGCCAGACCCGGCTGCGGACATACCCGGGAGACTTGCCGAGGATCTCGAGGATGATTGCCGCGTTATCGTACACGCTCCAGTCTTCGATGAGCCGGTAGTCCTGGAAGATGAACCCCAGGTGCTGCCGGAGCGACTGGATGTCCTCGGGCGACATCCTGTCTACGTCCCGTTCGAAGAGGTAAACGCGTCCGCCCGTGGGGCGCTCCAGGGCGTAGAGGATCTTGAGCAGGGTCGACTTGCCGGCCCCCGAAGGCCCTTGGACGAGGCAGCACTCTCCCTGGCCGATGTGCAGGTTGATGTCCGTGAGGGCATGCATGCTCTCATGGTAGATCTTGGAGACTCCGTCGAGGATGATCATCTCATATCCCGCACCGCTGCTTCAGGCCTCACAGGGCCGGCATGCAAACCCTTCAGCTGAGCTTCTGTTTGATCTCGTTGAGCAGGTCGATGTCGCCGGCCAGGTACTCGACGCTCTTGGCCAGCGCGGGATGCTCGTCCGCCAGCGAGGCTGTCTCGATCAACATGCGTTGCAGCTCATTCACCTCTTTCTCGATCAGCCCCACGATCCGTACCACCTGAGCATCGCTGAGCTCGATGACCTCTTCCGGCTCCTGGAGCCCGGCGCCGGCCTCAGCCTTCCCGCGAGGGCCGATGGCCTCAAGCAGCTTGTCAGGAGCTATCCCCAGGGTTTGAGAGAGCTTATCCACCACCTTCCTGCTCGGTCTCTTGGGCGGGGTATGCTCGTAGAGCGAAATGGTCTTGGACGAGACCCCGCTCATGGAAGCCAGCTGCTCCATGGTCAATCCCTTCGCTTTTCTGATACTTCTCAGATCGTTCACTGATTCCTCCTCTGGTTCATATACCGAACCGGATAATTTCTCATACTCCAAATACTTTTTTAGTATACACTATAACAATCTTCCGATACACCTCCATGCGATCACCCGGGAGGCCTTACCGGGCCCGCTTTCCAGACACTCTATAGCAGAGTATTTCTTCGCTTGCCAGAGTTTCGGCTGAAGATCGGAAGCCGGCGACTTCCCTCCTGTTCCCCGTTTTCCAGGCCTGGGGCCGCTGCGGTGCGCGCACACGAAAAACCTCTGCCGGTTTTTCCTGGTATGGTTTTCGCACACGTCCCATCCATGGCCAAGGAAAACGAAAACGGGCAGGAACGATCGGAACAACCGAGTAGCAAGCGGATCCGGGACGCCAGGGAAAAGGGGCAGGTCTGCAAGAGCGTAGAGGTCTCTACCTGCCTGCTGTTCCTGTCCACGGTCATCACCTTCTACTTCTATATCCCCGCCCTCGCAGGGAAGCTCGGGAGCGTCATGAGTTTCTACATCGGCAACACTTCGGCCTGGGACGGGAGCTCTACGGGGATGGTCACCATCTTCCGCCAGGCCGTGATCCAGCTCGGGATCATGGTCCTGCCCGTGCTCGTCGTCTTCCTGGCCATCGGCATAGCGTCAAATATCCTTCAGATCGGGTTCATCTTCAGCGGAGAGCCTATCACCCCAAAGCTGTCCAAGCTCAACCCCATCACCGGGTTCAAGAACAAGTTTTTTTCAATCAAGAGCCTGGAACAACTGGTGAAAACCCTCGTGATCCTCCTGGTGATCTTCCTGGTGGCCTACCGGTCCATCCGGCGCGAGCTCCCGGTCTTCCCGCCGCTCATCGATTGCGACCTGCCCGTCATAGTATTGACATTCTTTCAATCAGCTCAGCACCTGCTCTGGGATTTCCTGTGGATATTCGTCATGGTGGCGGTGGCCGATTATATCTTCCAGCGCTGGCATCACATGAGAGATCTCATGATGACCAAGCAGGAGGTGAAGGAGGAGTACAAGCAGCACGAGGGTGATCCCCTCATCAGGAGCAGGATCCGCTCCATCCAGATGCACATGGCCCGGCGCCGTATGATCCGCGAGGTGCCCAAGGCGGACGTGGTCATCACCAACCCCACCCACCTTGCCGTGGCGCTCAAGTACGAGCGGGGCAAGATGATCGCGCCGGTTGTTCTGGCAAAGGGGGCCGGTTTTGTGGCAGAAAAGATCAGGGAGGTTGCCCGCAGCTGCTCCGTGCCCATCGTCGAGGACAAACCCTTGGCACAGGCTTTGTATAAGACCGTGGAAATCGGGGACGCGATCCCCCAGGAGTGGTACAAGGCGGTGGCGGAGATCCTGGCATATGTGTACAGACTGAAAGGCAGCAGGTAAATGGCGCAAAGCATAGGGCTCCCCTTCAATCTCGACCGGAGGACGACGGCCGACCTCACCATGGTCCTCGGGGTCATCGTGGTGATGGCCATCATCCTGGTGCCGCTACCCACCTTTCTCCTGGACATCCTGCTCACCTTCAGCATCGCCATCGGCATCATCATCCTGATGGCGAGCATGTACACGACCAACCCGCTCAATTTCTCCGTGTTTCCCTCGCTGTTGCTTGTGGTGACCCTCTACCGCCTGGCGCTCAACATCGCCTCGACGAGGCTCATTCTCCTGAACGGCTCCGAGGGCGAGCTCGCAGCAGGCCGGCTGATCAACACCTTCGGCCAATTCGTTGTGGGCGGCAGTTACGTGGTGGGCTTTGTGGTCTTCGGCATCTTCGTGATCATCAACTTCGTGGTCATCACTAAGGGCGCGACCCGCATCGGCGAGGTGACCGCCCGGTTCACCCTGGATGCCATGCCAGGCAAGCAGATGGCCATCGATGCGGACCTCAATGCAGGCATCATCACCGAGCAGGAAGCGCGCGAGCGCAGAGACAAGATCCGCCGAGAGGCCGAGTTCTACGGGGCCATGGACGGTGCCACCAAGTTCGTGCGCGGCGACGCCATCGCGGGCATCATCATCACCTTCATCAACATCCTGGGCGGGATCATCATCGGCGTGCTCCAGCACAAGATGCCCTTCGGCGAAGCGCTCACCACCTATACAACCCTGACCATCGGCGACGGGCTAGTCTCCCAGATCCCGGCACTGATCATCTCGTCCGCCGCAGGCATCCTCGTCACCCAGTCGGCGGCCGACAAGTCCATGGGCGCGCTGCTCTCCGAGCAGCTCTCCTTCCAGCCCATGGCCCTGCTCTCGGCCGCGGTGATCATCTTCGGATTCGGGCTCGTGCCCGGAATGCCGCACGCCTCGTTCATCGCCATCGCCCTGCTCATGGGCACCGTGGGATGGCTGACGCTCAGGGCCCGGCAGAAGGCGGAGGCCCCCCAGGAGCCACCCCGCCAGGAGGAGGTATCCCCGGAGAGCCTGCTGCCCATGGACATCCTGGAGTTCGAGATCGGCTATGGCCTCATACCCCTGGTCGATTCCTCACAGGGTGGCGAACTTTTGACGCGCATCAAGGGAATGCGTCGGACCATTGCCGCTGAACTGGGCGTGATCGTACCGCCCATCCATGTGCGCGACAACCTCGACCTCAAGCCCAACGAATATAAGCTCGTGCTCAAGGGCGCCGAGATCGCCCGGGCGGAGGCCATGGCCGACCGACTCATGCTCCTCAACCCGGAGAGCGCTGAGCTCGACATCCCGGGCATTCCGGTCAAGGAACCGGCCTTCGGCCTGCCCGCGCTCTGGATCAAGAAGACCGACAGCGAGCGGGCCCAGCTGGCGGGGCTGACCGTGGTGGACGCCTCCACGGTCATCGCCACCCACCTCACCGAGACCATCAAGAACAATGCGCACGAGCTTCTGGGCCGCCAGGAGCTGCAGTCGATCCTGGACGCCGTGTCCAGGACCCACCCCAAGGTGGTCGAGGATCTCGTGCCGGGGACCCTGCAGGCCGGCGTGATCCTGCGTGTGTTCAAGAACCTGCTCAGGGAGAAGGTCCCGGTCAAGAACGTGCTCACCATCCTGGAAACCCTGGCCGACTATGGCGCCATGACCAAGGACCCGGATATTTTGACGGAGTATGTCAGACAGGCCCTCATGCGGGTCATTTCCAAGCCCTACATCCAGGACAGCACCATCCGCGTGCTGGCTCTGGATCCCGCTGTAGACGGGATGATCTCGCGTTCGATCCAGCACACGGACCATGGTTCGTATCTTGCATTGGAACCAGAGAAGTCACAGAAGATCCTCATGACACTGAACAGGGAGGTTAACAACGTGGGCAAACAGGGGCTGATTCCGGTGCTGCTGGCCTCACCCGTGAGCAGACCGTATCTCAAGCGGCTCACCGAGCGCTACCTGCCCGATCTCGTGGTCCTCTCCCACAACGAGATCCCTCCGGACATCACCATTAAAAACCTCGGGATGGTAAGGATCGATGCAAATTAAGACCTACACCGCAGGCTCCATGAAGGACATTCTCTCCCGGATCAAGAGCGAGCTGGGATCGGATGCTGTGATCCTATCCAAGCGGGAGATCGCGGACCCTGCATTCGGCTTGGCGGCCAGACCCATGATCGAGGTGACGGCGGCGGTGGACTACGACGCCCACGCCGGCCGCCCTCTCCCCGCCGGTATCGGGACTTCCCTGCCCAAGCAGGGACAGGCCTCGCCGGAGTTCTCGGCGCGGCATCTCTCCGGCGAGATCTCCGAGCTCAAGGAAATGATGAGGGAGCTCATCGCCCACTCCGGCATGAAGCTCCACCAGGACAATCCCGTGAGGAAGAAGCTCCTCGCCCGCGGGATCAGGTCCAACCTCGTGGACGTGATCCTGAGCCGGCTCGGTACGGGGGCTAAGGAAGACACGGTGCGGGACCTCCTGCACCGGATCGTCCGCACGGACGCCCCGCCGGCAGCCAAGAAGGTATGGGTGTTCCTGGGCACCACCGGAGTCGGCAAGACCACGACCATCGCCAAGATCGCGGCGGGCGGTGTGCTGAGCCAGAACCGCAAGGTCGGGCTCATCACCCTCGACACCTACCGGATCGGCGCGGTCGACCAGGGCCGGACCTATGCCAAGATCCTGAACATCCCGTTTGCCTCTGTGACCACGGTATCAGAGTTCCGTTCGGCCCTCGGCCGGATGAGCTCTCTGGACCTCGTGCTCGTGGACACCGTGGGCAGGTCGGCCCTGTGCAGGGACTACATTCCCCAGGTCCGTGAGTATCTCAAGGGGATCGACCCCTTAACCTTCCTGCTCATGCCGGTGGCTACCCGCGACAGCGAGATGGACGCGACCACCAGGACCTTCTCGGAGCTCGGCATCGACCGGATGATCTTCACCAAGGCGGACGAGGCCGTAAACATGGGCTCCGTGATCACCCACAATCTCATCCACCGGATCCCCCTGTCCTTCCTCACCACCGGCCAGCGGGTGCCGGAGGACATTGAGGAGGCCACCCCCTCGATGATCGTACAGAGATGTCTCGGAGACAGAGCATGAAAGACCAGGCAGACACGCTGAGAAAAATCTTCGAGGGCGCACCGCCTTACTGTCCGCAGGTGCTCTCCGTCACCTCAGGCAAGGGCGGCGTGGGCAAGACGAGCATCGTCGTCAACATGGCCGTCCTCCTGGCAAAGCAGGGCAGGAAGGTACTCGTGCTGGACGCGGACCTGGGGCTGGCGAACATCGACGTGATGCTGGGCCTGGCTCCGAAGCGCACCATCGAACACGTGCTCGACGGGAGCTGCTCGCTGGAGGACATCCTCGTGGAAGGCCCGGCTGGCATCAAGATCATCCCGGCCTCGTCGGGGATCCAGGAACTCGCAGACCTGACCCGCGAGCAGCAGCTCACCCTGATGAACTCGCTGGACTACTTCGAGCAGGACCTCGACTACATGATCATCGACACGGGGGCGGGCATCTCCCGCAATGTCATGTACTTCAATGCCGCGTCCCAGCGGGTCATCGTGGTGGCAACCTCGGAGCCCACGTCCATCACCGATGCATACGCCATGATCAAGGTGCTCAGAAAGCGCTACGGCATCAAGCGCTTCGATCTCATCGTGAACAATGTTTCCTCCAAGGTGGAGGGAGATCAGGTCGCCAGGCAGTTGAGCCTGGTGTGTGAGAGGTTTTTGGGGGATGTTGTTCTTGAGACGCTCGGGTCCATTCCTGCAGACAGTCAGATTCCCGAGTGCATCAAAGAGCAGAGGGCATTTGTGGATATTCATCCCAACGGAGAGGCGGCGAAACGCTTAAAGAGGATCGTAAGCCGCGTCGAGCAGACTGCGCGGAACTCCTCGAATGGCAGCCTGCAGTTTTTCCTCCGGAGGATGGTCCTCAATCAGATGAAGGGGTCGAACCATGCAGGATATCGCGTTTCCGGATCTTACTGAGGAGCAGAAGCTCAATCCCAAGATACGCTCGAAGGTGATCAGCGAGTTCGCGCCGCTGATCAAGTACATCGCCAGCCGCATCGCCATCAGGTTGCCTCCTCACATCGATCTCAACGACCTCATCAACGCGGGCGTGATCGGGCTCATCGACGCGATCGAGAAGTTCGACGCTTCCAAGCAGATCAAGTTCAAGACCTATGCCGAGTTCAGGATCCGCGGTGCCATCCTGGACGAGCTACGCTCCATGGACTGGGTGCCCAGGTCGGTGAGGCAGAAGGCGCGCAAGGTGGAAGACGCCTACGCCAAGCTCGAGTACACCCTCGGCCGGCCGGCCAGCGACGAGGAAGTGGCCCGTGAGATGAAGATCGACCTCGAGAGCTTTCACCGGCTCATCTCGGAGACCGCCTCGGTTTCGCTGCTGAGCCTCGACGATCTGGGCGAGGACGACTCGGACGTCTCCCGGAGAAACCTGCTGGAGTACATCCTCCAGGACGAGAAGGACTGGCCCTCGCACCGGCTCAGGTACGCCGAGCTCAGGGAGATGGTGGCAAAGGTCATCATGGGTCTCCCGGAAAAGGAGCGCATGGTCATCTCGCTGTACTACTACGACGAGCTCACCATGAAGGAGATCGGGCACGTGCTCAAGTTCACCGAGTCGCGGGTATCACAGATCCACACCAAGGCAATCCTGAGACTCAGGTCCAAGATGCAGAAGATCTTCAAGGAGCTGGGAGCCTGAGGACCTAAAGAATCGACCGAATATTTTCGATGAGATGGAAAAGATCCCGGAGGAGGCAATGGCTATAGACAAGAACATGAAGATTCTGGTTGTCGACGATTTCTCGACCATGCGCAGAATCGTCAAGAACATCCTGAGACAGCTCAACTTCAACAACATCGTCGAGGCCGATGACGGCGCGAGCGCCCTCGATATCCTCCAGAAAGAAAAAATCGACATGGTGGTCTCCGATTGGAACATGCCCAAGATGACCGGCTTGGAGCTCCTCAAGGCGATCAGGTCCGACGATGCCCTCAAGGACATACCCTTTCTCATGGTCACGGCCGAGGCCCAGCAGGAAAACATCATCGAGGCGGTCAAGTCCGGGGTGAGCAACTATATCGTCAAGCCGTTCACCGCAGAAACCCTGAGCCAGAAGATCAACCAGGTATTCAGCAAGTAGCGGAAGATGAGCTTGTCGAACCCCCCGGGCAAAAAGGCAGAGCTGGACAAGGAGGGGATCTCCTTCGGAATCGACAAGGCACAGCTCGACAAGGAGGGCATCCCCCTGGACGAGGCTCCCGCCGACCGGGAGGCCCCGGGGGGCGAGGCCCCTGCCGAGCAAGCAGTGAAGAGGGCCTGGAAAGTCCCGGGGCTCGAGCGCAAGGCCCTGGTGATCTGCCTGATACTGGGAATCGCGACGGCATGCCTGGCAACGGTTTTCTTCGTGGTCCGAAGCCCTCAGGCCCCCGGTATAGAGCCCGCGGCCCTGCCCGTCGATCCGCCCGGCCCGGCGTTTTCGCCGATCGAGTCCGAGCTGGTGCTCGATCCCTTCATGGTCCTCACCGATCCGAGAGAAGCCGGCGAGTCCGGGGTGCTGATCGCCCAGGTGAGTCTCCAGGTCATCTCTGGAGAGATGCCCAATGTCATGGGAAGGCTCTTCGAGATCAGGGACCTCATCTATCGGAGGCTCTCGGCCAATGTCGATATCTACGAGAAGAACGAGATAGCCGCCATGATCCTTGATGACCTGAAGAACCTGAAGATCAGGGACGTGGCCTTTATCCAGTATGAGAACCGTTAGAGGAGATTACGGGGAGGCAGGATATTGAACGAGTCGCGGACAGGAATCCCGGGCAACCGGAACAAGGAAGGCTCATGGATCTCACAACGATAGATGCCATGATCTCGTCGGAAGACCCCTCCCGGAGGAGGGAGGCGGCCGCCCTGCTCGCCCGGGCGGGTGGCATGGACGCCTGCATCAGGCTCGAGCGGCTCCTGCTAGACTCCAACAGCGGGGTGAGGGACGCGGCCCAGAACTCGCTCATCCTGGTGGGCGGGAGGCCGGCCGTGGAGCGGATGATCGATCTTCTCCGCCATGACGAGGCGGCCGTCAGGAACATGGCCATCGACATCCTCAGACAGATCGGCATCGACGGTATCGACCTGCTCCACAGGGCTGCAAAGGACGAGGATGACAATGTCCGGCTGTTCGTCCTTGATATCCTCGGCAGCATCGGGAGCCACGAGAGCTCCCGGATCCTCATCGAGGGGCTCTACGACAGCAACCCCAACGTGAGGAACGCCGCGGTCATCTCCCTGGGCACCCTGGGAGATCCCGAGGCCTTCGACCACCTCAAGAAGCTGGTCAACGACGAGGAATGGATCCGCTTCTCGGTCATCGAATCCCTTGCCCGGATCCCCCACGAGGGAGTGGTCGACTTCCTGCTCCAGGAACTCTCGCGGTGGTCGGACGAAGAGGTCACCGTTTCCGCCATTCTCGAGGCCCTCGAGACGATCCGCTCCCGCGAAGCCGTGCCGGCCCTCCTGGATATGTTGAGCAGGTCCGACAGGTACCTGGAGTTTTCCATAGCCCGAACCCTCCTCGCCATCCTCTCCGACGACGAGATCGCGGCCATGCAGGACTCCGACCGGCAGGTGCTCAAGGATGTCCTTGACGCCCACCTCCCGGAGGCCGAAGAGGATCTCCAGATTCGCATGCTCGGCACCCTGGGTCGAATCGGAGATTCGGCCAGCGCCAAGGGCATGGTGAAGCTGGCCCGCAGGGTGGACCCGGACGACGAGCCCGACCTGTGGGCGGCGATACAGCAGGCGCTCGCCTCGCTGGGAAGCATCAGCACCCTGGTGGGGCTCCTCGATCAGGACGAGAAGAGCGCCATCCTCGCGGCAGGGGTCCTCGCCGAGATCGGGGGCGAGCCGGAAGGAAGGGAGATCGCCTCCCGGATCTTCTCCCAGGACAGGTACGCGAGAAGGGCCATGGCCGAGGCCCTGGCCCGAATCGGCGGCGCCGGGCTCAGGGACACCATCCTCAGGCTACTCCAAGATTCGGACGGCCATGTCGTCGGCTCGGCCATCAGGGCCCTCGGAGAGATGGGAAACCCCGAGGACATCACCGAGATCAGCGGGTTCCTGCGGCATCCCTACCCGGACGTGAGAGATCACGCGCTCGAGGCCATCATCCGGATCGGCACGCCCAAGGCAGAGAAATGCCTCAAGGATCTCGTCCATGACAGCGACCCGAAGATCCGCATCATGGGCCTGTACGGACTCGAGAGGATCGGCGTCAGCGACCTCGGGAGTGTATGCTGTGCATTGCTCAGGGACCCTGCCTCGGAAGTGCGCTGCGAGGCAGTGAAGATCATCCGCAACGCCGGGCTTGCCATCGGGGAGGATCTCCTCGAGGCCCTGCTCAATGACGAGCACGGAGAGATCTGCAATGCAGCCATGGACATCGTGGGGTCACGAAAGATCTCCAGCCTCAGACATTTCCTGGAAGAGGCCCTCGAGAGCCCGGACATGTGGAGGGCCTCTCATGCCATCGAAGCCCTGGGACGGTTCCGGGACGATTCCGCCAGGGACAGGCTCCTGTCATTGCTCCAGAAGGGCACGGACTTCCTCCGCATCTCCGCGCTCAAGACCCTGGGGCAGTGGGAAGACAGGGAACTCGCCGCCGAGCTCGAGGTGTACCTGGACGAGGACAACCCGGATGTGGTCCGCGCGGCCGCTGAGGCCATGGACAGGCTCAGAGGGGAGACGCTCTGATGAACAGGATGATCATGAAAACCATCCGGGACCTGGAAGACCTGCCTACCCTGCCCTCGGTCGCCCTGGAGGTGATGAACCTCTCGCGGCAGTACCCGGACGTGTCCATCAAGGCCGTCTCGGAGTGCATCCACATGGATCCTCCCCTGGCCGCAAAGGTGCTCAAGCTGGCGAACTCGGCGTTCTACCGCCGGGGATCGCAGCAGATCGACACGCTCCACCGCGCCATTCTCGTCATCGGCCTCAACGAGATCATCAACATCACCACCTCGGTCTCGATCCTCTCATCCCTCGGCTCGCGCAAGGCCAAGGGCGAGGCCATCAGGAAGAGATTCTGGCACCATTGCGTGGCAACGGGCCTCATCGCCAGGCGCATCGACACCAGGCTCCGCACCAGGCTCCAGGGGCGGGAGTTCGTGGCAGGGCTGCTCCACGACATCGGAAAGATCATCCTCGACGAGCACTTCCACGAGAAGTTCATGGAAGCCCACGCCCTGTCCATCAAGAAGCACTGCTCCATGTACGAGGCTGAGGAGGAGGTGCTGGGCGCCAACCACATGGAAATCGGCCACTACCTCGCCCAGAAATGGGGCCTTCCCCCCTACCTCGCCGATACGATCCTGTACCATCACCGTCCGGCTGAGTCGCAGTTCAAGAACGTCGCAGCAGTGGTATCCCTGGCGAATCTCCTGGCAAAGGCCAGGGAGCTCTCCTGCGGGGGCGACACCATGTCGTTCGTGCTGAAGGACCAGCAGGGGTGGCACGTGCTCAAGAAAATGAAATACCCCGTGGATATGCTCGATGTCGAGCGCATCACCTTCGAGATGGAGGACATCGGCCAGGAGGTCAGGGCATACCTGTCCGCGATATCGGACGAAGAAGACGGGGAGCGTGCCGATGGTTGATTACATCAACACCTCCCAGCCCGTGATGTCGGACGAGACCTTCCGGTTGCTGCGGGACTTCATCTACGAGCACTCGGGCATCTTCTTCCCGGACAACAAGAAGGCCC
>JBASVF010000364.1:0-6012 GCA_049275795.1 Desulfomonilia bacterium | reverse complement strand
GCAAGGGCGGCTACCGTGGTATCGAGGCGCTGGGGGTACTCAAGGCCGATGTCGATGATCTCGGGTATCTCATGTCTTGCGGGATCGAGGAGAGGAGGTTCACCATATCGAGGCTCGCCACTTTGAGCAGGCAGCTCAACCTGTTCTTCACCCTGCACCTTCCCTACCTGCTGCAGACCGATGAGAAAAACGGATTCAACGAGATCTATACCGTGTTCGCCGGGGGGGACGACCTCTTCCTCATAGGACCGTGGAACAGCGTAATCAGGCTGGCCGGCGTGCTGCGGGAGAGATTCGCAGAGTATGTCTGCAGCAACCCCGTGATTCACTTCTCGGCCGGGATAAGCCTCCACAAGCCGCATATACCGATAAGGAGGCTTGCGGAAAGCGCCGAGGCCTCTCTCGAAAAATCAAAGGCGAACAGGGACGTAAAGACCGGAAGAGAAAAGGACAGTGTCACGGTCTTCTCGGAGACCATGTTCTGGGACGAGTTCGCCAGGATCATTGAGCTGGGGGAAAAGATCGAGGATTGGATAGAGAAGGGTTGGGTCAACAACGCCATGCTCTACCGCCTGAACGAGTTCATCCGGATGTCCGGAAAGGAGAAACACATCAGGGAACGCGGTGAAGCCACCCTCAATGACATGGACTGCCTCAAATGGCGTGCCCTCTTTGGCTATTCCGCTGAGAGGAACGTGGGGAAGGACCTTTCGGCGGAACAGAGGGAGGATGCCATACGGGAGTTTTCCCGCTCGGCCGGGTGGCTGGAAGAATATGGGAGCAGGTTCAAAGTAGCCCTTTGGCATGTTCTATATAACCACAGATAGGGAGGGAGCCATGGTTTCTTTCTACAAGGACAGGCAGAAACGGATAATAGATCCACTGCTTTTTTCTCGAGAAGCGGAGGAAATGGCAAAGAATATTGCGGAAAAAGGGAAGGATAAAGGCGAACAGAAGAAGAACAAGAGGAGCCAGATACGAAAGTTCTATGACGAGGTACTGAATCTCAACATGCGGGCCAAGAGCGAGCCGTGGGAAATGGTGCATCCTCTTGTCAATATGCTCGTGGCAAAAACGGCGTACTCCTTTGGCAGAGAATATGTAACCGAGGAATTTCTAGACTTTATCAAGGACGCGGTGAATCAGGTGAGTCAACGTGAGGACCTCGAGGTGTTTGCCGACTTTTTCGAGGCATTCATGGGATTTTATCGCGTATACGGCGATAAACACAGCGATAAAAAAGGATAACGATTTTCCCTATATGGAAAACTCAAGAAGGTGTGGTGAGTTTTCCGGAGCTCTATGAGGTGACCAGGAGGTAGGTCATGAGATTGATGGATATAAAAGAGATACATGGCAGAATTCAGGTTTTGACCGGGCTCCATATCGGGGCTGGTGACACCGAGATGCATATCGGCGGAACGGACAATCCGGTCATCAGACATCCTCACACGCAGGAGCCGTACATTCCGGGCTCCTCGCTCAAGGGCAAGGTCAGGTCCCTGCTCGAACTCAAGAGTGGTGTAGCCGCCGTTACAAGGGGGAAGCCCATCCAGACGCACTATCTCAAGGCCCTTACCGGCGAACAGAAAGAGCAGGCTGTAAAGATACTGAAGATCTTCGGCTCCAGCGGGGCGAATAAGGACGAGGCGGCAACGCTCGGCCCCACCAGGGTGGCGTTTTTTGATTGCCATCTCACGGATGCATGGCGCAGGAAGGCGATAGAAGACCGGTTGAGCCTATTCGAAGTGAAATCCGAGAATGCGATTAACAGGATAACCGGTACAGCCCTGAACCCGCGATTTACCGAGAGGGTCCCCGCCGGGGTCGAGTTCGATTTTTCAGTCTCCCTGAAGATCCTGGACGAGGGCGAAGAAGAACTGTTCACCTATCTCCTCCAGGGGCTCAAGCTGCTCGAGCTCGACGCCCTGGGAGGCAGCGGCAGCAGGGGCTACGGCAGGATACGCTTCATCTTCGACGACGAGGAGTTGGCCAGGACATACCAGGAGCTCAAACCGTTCTGAAGGGAGATTGTCGTGAAACTCTACGAGATCACGATCAAGCCGGCTGCCAGCTTTGGCACTCCGCTGAAGGGGGACACCCTGTTCGGGCATTTCTGCTGGCAGGTCGCCTACGAACCGGAGATCCTCAGGGGAGGGCTCGACCGCTGGCTGGAACTGTACGATGAGAAACCGTTCATCATATTCTCATCGGCCTTCCCGAAAATCGTCGAGAGTAATCGAGCATGGTATGCCATGAAGAGGCCCGATCTTCCCTTATCGGTGATTTTTCCCGGGATGGATGAGGACAGGTGTGCCGTGATCAAGAGAATCAAGGGGAAAAAACGCCTGAAGTGGATGCGAGTCGATTCGGATCTTTCCATCGACCTGGGCAGGGCCGAGTTTTACAATGATACAGATCTCTGGGGCCGGGTGCTCCAGCAGGCAGGCGATGGGGACTTGGCCGCGATTGGAACGAGCTCCATGAAAACCCTGTGCATCAACTTCGACAAGCACCAGAATACCATCAACCGTTCCACTATGACCACGGGAGAAGGAATGTTCTCGCCGTATACGGTGAGTGCTTTCTCGTATTATCCAGAGACCAGGCTTTCGGTGTTTTGTCTTCTCGACGAAGAAGCTACCGACATCGATCGCGTGTTTGTGGCCCTTGAACGCATCGGCCGGTTCGGTTTCGGCAGGGATGCCTCTTCCGGCCTGGGCAAGTTCAGGATGGAACAATGGAAGGAAGTCGGCATACCCTCGACGGAGGGATTTAATGCCTGTTATGCTCTTTCTCCAGTCGTCCCGGAGCAAGACGCCTTTGTCGAGTCCTATTTCACCCCGTTCGTAAGATTCGGCAAGCACGGCGATTCCCTGGCGAGGAGCGGCAATCCCTACAAGAACCCGGTCATCATGGCCGACGAGGGGGCCGTGCTCGTTCCTGGGGACAAAGAGGCCGTCTTTGCAAGACCATACATCGGGAGGGCCCTCAGGGGCTTGTCGAAAGCCGATCCCAGGACCGTGCACCAGGGCTATGCGATTTATCTTCCGCTCAAGATGGGAGGTCGGACATGAATACGACCACGACCTTTCACATTCGTACCATCTCACCGATACACATCGGCTGTGACGAGGTTTACGAGCCGATGAGCTTTGTCATCGACGAGCAGAACGACGTGCTCGTCTCGTTCGACCCGACCGACTTTCTCAAGGGGCTCGACGATCAAGGCAGGCTGAGATTCAGCGAGATATGCAAAAAGGGCACGGTGGAATCCATTCTCGAGATATACCGGTTCATGAGGGGCAGAAACTGCCTGGGCCACAGGGTAAACATATGCCCCGGGTTCAAGAAGCACTACCAAGAGACCCTCTCCATATCACCGAAGGATGGCAGGAGGATTCGTCGGGAGCTCAACAGCTTCGTCATCTCCAGGACCGCGTTCAACCCGGTTACCAACCAGCCTTATCTCCCCGGTTCTTCAATCAAGGGAGCCCTGAGAACCGCATGGCTGAACCTGAAGCAGAAGGAGAAGAAGCTCCAACCGAAGGGTGCCTCAAGAGCAAGGGAGCTCGAGCAGGAGCTCTTGGACGGCGGGAGTTTCAGCACCGACCCCTTCCGCACGGTAAAGGTATCCGACTTCATGCCCGTGGGCGAGGTGAAAACCAGGATCGTCTACGCCGTCAATGAAAAGAAGAAGGTATCCACCTACAAAGCGCGGGGGTTAGCACAGATTGTCGAAGTCATCGAGCCGGGGAGTGTTTTCGAAGGTTCCATCAGCATAAGCTCTCCACTCAAAGAATCGCGAATCGTATCGCCTGTTGATATCCAGGGCCTCATGGACAGTGCGGTCAGGTTCTATCTTGGCGAAAAAGATGCCGAGGACAAGATCCTGGTCGAGATCGGAGCGAAACCGGTAAAGGCGGAAGTCCCGGACAGGGGGTTCATCCTCAGGATCGGCAGGCATTCCGGCGCAGAGTGCCTGACCATTGAAGGACACCGAAGCATAAGAATTATGAAAGGTAAGCCGCCCGGCAAACTCGAACGATCTACCACCCTCTGGCTGTCCGCCCAGGATCGTCGTGTCTCGATCGAGACGCCCGGTGTGCCCTTTGGCTGGGTGTCCGTATCGCCCGGCCCGGCCTCCGTTCAAAAGACCGTCGGGACCGCGCCTCAGAAGTCACCCGTTGAGAATATCCTGGACGAACTCGCCCATATAAAGCCTCATGAGATGGGAAGGATCGGGACGGTCATCCAGATGGCCGAGAAGCTCCCCGACGTCAGGGACAGGGCTGCAGTAGCGGCTGCTATCCGGGAGAAAATCGGACCCAAGGTATTCAAAAAACACAAGAGACGGGAACTGCTCGAGGAGTGGCTGAAGGGCGAGTAGTAGACAGTTTTTCATGTTGGCTTAGACCAAACAGGGAGCAGAGTATGCCAAAGGCCATGATAATCTCACTCGGGGGCTCACCAGAGCCTCTCAGGAAGAGCATCGAATCATATCGTCCGGAGCACGTGGTCCTCTTTGCCTCGCATGATTCATCCTTGCTCGCAGGCGAGGTCATGAAGGGGATCGATCCAAAGCCCACGGTGGCGTTCGAGATTACCGAGAATCACAATTCCTTGCATGAATCCTACAAGGCCGCCTGCAGGGGGGTGGAAAGGATCAGGAGGCTGCAGATCCCGCCCGAGGATGTGATGGTCGATTTCACCGGCGGCACCAAGGTCATGACGGCGGCACTCATCTTTGCCACCATCGGGCATAAGTTCATGTTCAACTACGTGGGAGGAGACAAGCGGAACAAGGATGGTCTCGGGACCGTGCAGGACGGCTGCGAGGTCATGTACGACGAGATGAGCCCATGGTCCCTCTACGCTGAAGAAGAGCGCAGGCAGGTCGTTACCTTGTTCAACCGCCGCATGTATGCATCGGCGATGAGCCTCATCGAAGCCTGCAACAACCGGATGAGCTGTCCGGACAAGGTCCGGTCGTACTTCCGGTTCGTCTACGACCTTGCCGACGGGTACCATCAGTGGGAGCAGTTCAGGCATGCCGTGGCACTCAGGAAGATAGGCGACGGCGTCGAGGCCCTGCAAACGTATCTCGAAAGGTATCCCGACCCCGATCTGGAATCGTTCCTGTGTCGAATCCGCAAGGACAGGGAATTTCTTTCGAGTCTCGTCGAAAAGACCCAAGGCATGAAAAAGTATGATATGATCATTGTTCATGACCTCGTGAGCAATGCTCGCAGGCGAATGCTCGACAAGAGGTACGACGACGCCGCGGCGAGGATATACAGGGCCCTCGAGCTCTACGGGCAGGTGTATTTCATCGAACTCACCGGGTGCATGAACAACGAAGTCGACCCGGAGCTCATCCCGGAATCGATACGTAGCGATTTCGTAAGGAAGTATCTCGACACGGGAAAAAATAAACTCAAGCTTCCGCTGGCGGCAACGTTTCGGTTCCTGAAGGAAAAGGGTCATGAAGCCGGGCTGCGTTTTTACGAGCCAAAGACAAAAGATAAGATAAAAAACATCCAATCGAACAGGAACAATTCGATCCTCGCGCATGGGATAGATCCCGTGAGCGAGAAAGCCATGAACTCGATATTCGACACCATTTGCGAGTTTATCGGCGTGAGCGATTTCATGGTCTTCTCCGAGATTCCGGAGTAGACGTCGTTCTTTGACAACAGAATAGCGCCTGTACGCACAGGTACCGGCACTTGTCCTGAGCCGGTCACTGGACGGTGATCCCAGTCCCTTGGCAACGTTTCAGTCCTGGATGCCCGGTATGACCTGAAGTAGAGTTGTGACAAGCGATGCCCATGTTATTCGGTGTGTTGCAAATCCCTTCGCTTCCTCTCTGTGTGGGTACCTGAGGAGCTGTGGTGATTGCTTGGACAATTCGACTCCAGGAGGGCAATATGATCGTATACGTAAAAACCCAGGGTTCGAGGATCGTCAAGGAAGGAAGGCATCTCCTCGTCAAGAAAGGCGATGCGACCT
>JBASVF010000363.1:0-5551 GCA_049275795.1 Desulfomonilia bacterium | reverse complement strand
GCGAGGCCCTGTTCGCCTCGCTGATCTCGGTGGTCAAGTACGTGGCCGACCCCTATAACCAGCTTCCGGCCATCACCTACTGGCTCATGGGAGACTTCTCGCTCGTGAGCCTCAAGACCATGACCATGGTCGGCATCCCGATGCTGGCCGGCACGGGGGCGCTCATGCTCTACGGCAGGCACCTGAACGTCCTGTCCATGGGCGACGAGGAGGCCCGCGCCCTGGGCGTGAATGTCAGGCTCATACGAGGGGGCGTGATCATCTTCGCCACCCTCGTGAGCGCCCTGAGCGTGATGATCGGCGGCATGGTCGGCTGGGTCGGCCTTGTCATCCCCCATGTGGCGAGGATGATCGTGGGGCCGGACAACACCCTGCTCCTGCCCGCCTCGGCGCTCATGGGGGCCGTGTACCTGCTGATCGTGGACGACTTCTCGAGGATGCTGCTGAGCTTCGAGATCCCGATCGGCATCATGACCTCGCTCGTCGGGATCCCCTTTTTCATCGGTATCCTGAAGAACGCGAAGAAAGGATGGGGCTGAATATGTACATCAGGGCTGAAGACATACACTTTTCCTACGATGGAAAGGTGGTGCTCAAGGGAGTCACCCTTTCCTTCGGTCGGGGCGAAGTAGTGTCGCTGCTCGGGCCGAACGGGTGCGGCAAGACCACCCTGCTCAAGGTCCTCCTGGGCATACTCAGGCCGGAGCAGGGGAAGGTTCTCTTCGAGGGCCGCCCCATCGACGAACTCGGTTCCCGGAGGCTCGCACAGCGGGTCGCCTATGTGCCCCAGATGCACCGCGGCGCCTTCCCCTACTCGGTCCTCGACGTGGTGCTCATGGGGCGCATGCCGCACAAGGGCTTTTTCTCACGCTACACCTGCCGCGACCGACAGATTGCCGAGGCCATGCTCGAGAAACTGGGAATCGAGGATCTCAGGCACAAGCCCTACACGCAGGTAAGCGGGGGGGAGCGCCAGCTCGTGCTGATCGCCAGGGCTCTTGCCCAGGGGGCCGACACCTTTGTCATGGATGAACCCACGACCGGGCTCGACTACGGCAACCAGATCAGGCTCCTCGAGCAGGTCGTCCGCCTGTCCGAGGAGGGAAACACCTTCATCCAGTCCACCCACTTCCCGGATCACGCACTGTGGGTATCGGACCGGGTGGTCTTGATGAAGAACGGCTCTGTCGCAGCTGACGGCGCCGCGGCCGAGGAAATCAACGCGGAGAACCTCTACGATCTCTACCGCATCCCGGTGAGGGTCTTGGATGCCGGCAGGGGATTCAGCGTCTGCATTCCCTCCTCGCCGGGGTGGGAGTGCTCGTGCAGGAAGAGAAGGAAGCATGCCGGGATCCTGAACAGGGCCGTTCCCCGGGCATTCCCCTGCGGGAGCAGGCAAGCGACGGGGCCGGGTCTTCCCGCCGGGGAAAAGCACTGAAGATGTGACGTGCTCCCGAGCATGTCCTCCCCATGCCTCCTGGTGCCGCGACCCCGGTTCGGCCGGGGTGACTATCCCGCAGCTGGGAAGGCTACCACCGGGTAGAGACCGGCAAACGTGCCCAGGCCCGGGCACGGGTTCAATCCGGCCTTCCGGCAGGCATCTCGCATTCCGGACAGGGTTTGAAGGGCGGGCCGATGCCTGAGCACCGCATCCTTGCGTACGCACCCGCCCGGGTCGCTGCACGGCCCTCTGCGCCTGTTTGCCCGGCACGGGGCAAAGCTTCAGGGGCGCGTCCCGGTGCCCGGGTCGCGCCCCTGGGGAAGAAGGAGGGTTACTAGGTCTCTCTTAGAAGCTGTACCTGAAGTGCACTCCGAAGAAGGTGTCGGTGCCGAGATCATTGTCGTTCTTGTCTTCGCCGTAGTCTAGGAAGAGGATCTCCGGCTGGATCAAGAACTGCGGGGTGAGGTTATAGCGGAAGTTGATGAACGCGCTGTAGCGCTCCATGGTGCTGACCGCCGCGTCCTTGACGTCGGACTCCTGGTAGCCGCCGCCCACGTGAACGACCACGGGATCGATCGGGATTGCCGCCTGGAGCCACCCGCCGTAGCTGGCGACATCCTTCACGTTGCCGTCAGCCTCGTACACGGGAGCGCCGAAGCCGGAGCCTCTCACCCAGTCGAACGCATCCGCAAAGATGGCCGTGTTTTCGCCGTACCACACCTCGGCGTCGAGCTGGAAGCCGCTGTCGAACTTGTAGACGGCGTCGAGGGCCACGGCATAGGCGAAGACCGTCTCGTCGCTCACGCCCGCGTTATCGGCCTTCAGCTCGTACTGCTGCACGAGGAAGCTCGGGGTGAGCGTCATGCCGCCGGAGCGGTACTCGAGGCTTCCCACCAGCGCCGGGGTGAGCTCGTCCGAGGTGTAGCCCACAATATCGACCGCGTCGGTGTTCTCGAGCTCGAGGTTCAGGGTGTAGCTGTCGCCCTTCTTGATGTAGCGGATCATGGGCACCCGGCCGGAGTAGAGGTTGCCGAACCCGAACAGGGCCTGGGAGCCGTTCATCTCCTGCTCCGCGAAGTGGAGCGCCAGGGCCGAGTAGGTCTGGCCGACCAGAAGGCTGCTGCCGTTTCCCAGGTCGTAGGTGAGGAAGGCGTGCCTGGTTTCCAGCACGTTGCCTTCCTTGAAGCCCACCTCGATGAATCCGGTGACCTTGTCGTACCTGGAAAACACGCTCAGCCGGGAGTTGCCCGGGTGCTTGAGCGAAAAGTCGGTCTCGGAGTCATTCTCGCCGTTCGGAAAATCGCCCTTGTCCGTAACCTGGTAAGCCGCGTTGAGCCTCACCTGGCCGGCGATGCCGAAATCCGCGTCACCGATCTTGAATGTCGCCGCCGGGGCGGAGAAGGCCAGCCCGGCCACCAAAAGAGCCGCCAGTGCCAAAGTCCAGATCCTTTTCATGCTTTGTTTCCCCCTCTTTGTTGTTTATTCTTTGGAGATGTTCCTGACGGTAGAACATTGGCCCGGTGAATGTGCAGCGTGCCGTGAAGCCTCTGAATGGAAGGCGCTGCCCGGAGCCCTGTATCGATCATCGCGGTACGGCTTCATTGCCCCTCTCGTATGGTTCAACCCTGTATCACGGGCAAAAAGGGAAAAACATCGGATCAGGGCGCATATGCGACAGGGAGAATGACCTGGTGAGCCTCAGCTGAAAACCGATGCCCTACCGGGAAAAGACTACAGGGGGCCATTAAAACGCCGGGGCCGCCTCACTGCGGCTCCGCGTTCATGCATGCCGGGAAAGGGTTGGATATATGGTGGATAAGGGTGGAACAGGCCGCCTCGTCCCGGCGACGGGGTTCACGCCGGTGAAACCGGGACGCGCTCGAGGAAGAAACCGGACATACCCACCGCCAGGATCTCTCCTGCCAGCTGCGGCTCGTCCGACAGGCATGCCAGGATCTCCTGGGCCATGAAGCTGCCCATCGCGAAGACGATGGTCGGCACTACCGGGGTGGGACGCTTCTTGTCCTTTACCGTGGCGAAGAGTTTCTTGAGCGAGACCGTCTTGCCGGGGACGATAGTGGTGATCTGGCCATAGTTGCCGAGGATCGCCCCGGAAACCATGAAACTTTCCGGGGGCTGAGCCTCTTCCAGCGCGAACCGGCTCGGGAAGTTGTCGAGACAGTCGGCGATGCAATCGCATGCGCTCAGGAATCCGGTGAGATCATCCTCTCCGATGGAGATGTTCAGGGGAACTATCCGGCTCAGGCCGGTCATGACCTCGAGTCGCCGTGCCGCAACCTGGACCTTGAGCTCTCCCAGGTCGGAGACGGTGTAGAGCGACTGCCGATTGAGGTCAGGGGGGTCGACCCTGCCCCGGTCCGCGATCAGGACCTCGCCGACACCTGAGCGCACAAGAATCTGCGCAACGATTGCCCCGAGGGCGCCAACGCCGGCCACGAACACGGACTTCCCAGCGAGGAGTTCCTGACGGTCCGCTCCCCAGAAGGCAATGCTCCGGGCAAAGATTTCACTGCGGTTCACGGTGTCCCCCATCCATTCGAACAGGGCGCGGCTAAGCTGCGGAAACCGGGGGGAAGATCGAGAGCTCGTCTCCCTCGGACAGCACGGTTTGCTCGTTGGACGGCTTGCCGTTTATGAGGATTATCGCACCTTCGCTTATGTCGACCCGCATCTGGTCGATGATGTCCTGGGCCGTGGTTCCTTCCGGGACCTCGAAAAGCTTGGGGGCCGGTTTCTTGGAGGTGAGAACGCCGAAGAACGAACGTGCCAGGATTTTCATGGCAAAGGTACTCCTCAATCCTTTTGTAATATGGGTTGATTATTATTCAACTAATCAATTTCCTATCATGTTTCCAGGAGAAGGGTAACGAGAATTTGTCTGTTTATCGTGTCGGACATATGCTTACAGCTCATTTCTCGCCAGGGTGGGACGGCATTCCGGAACCCGGGAGTGCGAGGACCGGGGATACGACGGGTTCCATCACATAAGCCCCGGACGCGCCTAACCCTCTTCGAGGTAGTCGAGCACCTTTGCGGCGATTGCCTGCTGCTCGTAGCGAAAGGTCTCGAACATCATGTCGTGGACGCTCTTGCGGATATCCGTACCCTGGACCTCGAGCAGAAAGCGGTTGACCAGGAGCATCCTTTCCCGGCGGCTGCCGAACCAGTGCGCCCACTGGAGAACCTCTTCCTCGCGGCGGAACCCGTATGGAGGGAGCTTCTCAAGGACCTCGCCGCGGGTGCTCCACGGCTTTTCCGCAATGATCCGCGCAGCGTCGTAGATGAACCTCTGCACGTAGCGGTCCTTGCGCTGGGCCGGGTCGCCTCCGGTCACCCGGTCCAGCAGCGCCGAGACCTCGGGCCCGGCATCGGATATCCCGGTCCCGCTCTCCACGGCCCGGGTGATCTCGTCCACGATCCGCTGCGCCCGCTGCCTTGTGATATGCTGCTCCGTCATGGTCAGACCTCCCTGTCAGGGTCTGGGATCCAACGGGTTAGGTAGCCGATCCCGCGCCTCTTTGCAAGGCTCTGTCTTCCCTTCAAGCCATCGGATCTGAATACGGAAGTCCAATGATTGTTATGCCATAGAGGCCCTGTTGAGAAGCTTCTCCATGAAGCTTGACAATACAGCATAGTTTTCATTACCCTTGAAACACCCGGGTGAGCTTGGACACGTACAACTGGCGCCTCACAGGCGTGGGCCTTCCCAGGGGGCGGCACTGAGAAGTCGAGGATTGGCACGGCAGGGTTGAAGACAGCATCAGACGGGATAGGACGCTCCAGTACAGGCCGGATATGACTGAATACCTCTTGGAAGACGCGGATCTCTACAAGAACCTCTTCAATCTTTTTCCCGATGCGGTTTTTCTCGAATCAAAGGACGGTACCGTGCTCGAGTGCAACGAGAAGGCGCTCGAAATGTACGGATACACCAAAGAGGAGATGATCGGGCTCAAGGTCCGTGACCTCATCCATGAGCAGGCCGCGGCCACATTTCAGGACGGCTTGGACGAGGACTCCATCACCGATGGAGTGTTCGTCTGGATCAGCGGCAGGAAGAAGAACGGCATCATCTTCCCCATCCAGTAC
>JBASVF010000362.1:0-16401 GCA_049275795.1 Desulfomonilia bacterium | reverse complement strand
CGACATCAGGGAGCACGTGATCCCGGTGCTCACCGACACCCTCAATGCCGTCAAGGCCCGCGGAACGCGCAAGCAGGAGCACCGGTAGGAAGGCCCTCGATCCTCAGCCCCGGCGCCCGGCTGGAGGGGCGCCGGAAAGAAGCGTGCCGACCCTTTAACCCCGGGCATCCGCCGCCTGCGAGCGCCGAGGCCGTCCCGGGGCGTGCCGCTCACATCCTCGAGGAGCATACCATCCGCCAAGACCGACGGGGCAACCGCAGGCTCCTGGAGAGACCGGTTCGCGGCCCCGCCGGTGATCAGTGAGATGGCATCTCCCCTTCGTCTTGCCTCATGCCGCCGGAAAACTCGCACGGGTAACCGGGTTTTTGCTCTCCTTTCAATGATCTTGACTCGCCAATGAGGTTGTGATAGCTGAACAACGTTCACGGGGCCGTAGCTCAGTTGGGAGAGCGCATGAATGGCATTCATGAGGTCGAGGGTTCGATTCCCTTCGGCTCCACCATGCAAGAATCCAATGCGCCCCTTAAGGGGCGCATTTTTTTGCGCTGTTTCCGGGAAAGCACGCCGGGAGGGGCGCAGGGCCGCTTTCTCCGGCAGTCTCCCGCCGTCCCGGCCGGCGCCCGCCTGCTGCGAGCCCGCACCCGGCGCGGCCCAGAGAGGCATCTTGAATCCTTCCCGGCAGCCTGAAGGAACCGCGGTCGCGGTCATGGCCTCTAAAGGCGCCGCGCTCCCCGGGCCTTGGAGCGAATTGGCTTGACAACGCTCCCCCGTGTTCTTACACAAGAGACCATAAGGAGTGAAGAGATGGACAATCCCGACCTTACCAAATTGAGCGAGCTCAAAGTCGACCAGAAGAACCTCTATCGAGAAGAGGTTTTCACCGATATGAAATTCGCCACCATACGCCAGCTCACCCCGGTCCTTCCCGACGGGCAGAAGGACGAGCGGCGCAAGACCCTCTTCCTGGGCCACACCCAGGTGATGACCCCCGGTGGCGCCATCCCCATCCAGTTCGAGATCGACGCAAAGAGCCTCAAGCAGGCCATGGAGCTGTTCCCCGAGTCCGTGCAGAAGGCGTTCGAAGAGCTCGTGGAAGAAATGCGCGAGGTGCAGCGCCAGGCAGAGTCGCGCATCGTGGTCCCGGGCACGCCTCCCAGCGGCAGGATCGTGATGCCCTGAGCCTGGCCGCGCCCGCCTCACGGGCTTGAAACCAGGCATCCAAGCCTCCCGCTGACGAAAGCACCGGCCCTCCTTCCCGCTCGAAGCATCACTATGCCGCCGCCCAGCAAGCCGCCAGGCATGGCGGTCCTGTGCACAGGGTCTAAGGAGCTGTGCAACGCCACCAGCACCCCGGGGAGCCAGCCGCTAAAGCGTGCAGGGTGCCGGGGCGCACGGCGGGGGCCCTCGATCGGCCTCTCCGTATGCCGGCAGGGTCCAGGGAGCAACGGACCGGCCATTCATGACCGGCGCCGGGCTTGCTCCCCCTGTTGGTTTCGTTTATATATATTATAAACGATTCTCTATTTCATTGCCCTCAAGAGCGTGCTAGTATTCCTGCCCGTCACCTGCGCATGCAGGGACGGGCTCATGGAATCCTGTGATGATGAATGGGGAGGTCTTCCGGCCCGGCGTCTGTGATTTCCCACCAGCGGGCATCTCCCCTGATAAATTTCTTACGAGGAGGTGTTCAATGGCTTTTTACGAAAACACGCTGTGCAGGTTCTTCCACCAGCGTGCACAGGAGATGGGGGAAACGCAGCCCTTTCTCATGGGCAGGTTCGACGGCAACGGAGACCCCACGGACGACTTCCGAACCACCACCTGGGGTCAGGCGCGGCAGCAGGTCTTCGAGTTCGCCTCAGGGCTTAAGGCGCTGGGCCTCACGTGGGGAGACAAGGTCGCCATCTTCTCCGAGAGCAGGCCGCGCTGGGTGATCGCCGACCAGGCCATCCAGGCCGTGGGCGGCATCGAGGTCCCGCTCTACCCAACCCTCTCCAGGGAGGAACTCCTCTACATGACCAGCGACAGCCAGTGCAGGGCCGTCATCTGCTCCACCAGCGACAAAGCGGCCATGGCACGCGAGATCCAGGCCGAGGCCGGGTTCGAGTTCATCATTACCATGGAGTCCTGGAAGGGAGAGAAAGGCCAGGGCCACTATCACTTCAACGAGATCCTGGAGCTCGGCAGGCAGAACCTGGACATCCCGGCTCTCGAGAAGAACATCGCCAAGGCCCGGCACGACGACATCGTGAGCATCATCTACACCTCGGGGACCACGGGCAAGCCCAAGGGCGCCATGCTCTCCCACTCCAACTGGATGGCCGCGATCGAGCAGTTCAGCGATCCCACGCTCATAAAGCTCCAGAGCCAGGACGAGAACCTGCACCTGATCTTCCTGGTACACCTGCCCATCTGCCACGTCTACGGCCGATCCTGCGACTACCACGTGGGCGGGCTCATGCAGGGCGGCATCCTCGCCTTCGAGCCCGACTTCAGCAGGATTCCCAAAACCCTGCTGGAAATCAGGCCCAACGTGATCGTGAGCATTCCTCGGTTCTTCGAGAAGGTCTACGACCAGATCACCTCGATCATCTCGCGCCAGAGCCCCTCGGTGCAGAAGACCTTTGCGTGGGCCATGCGCCAGGGCGAGAAGTTCACGGACGCCCTGGCAAAAGGCGAACGCCTGAGCGTCCCCAACCTGATGCTGTTCTCGCTCGCCAACATGCTGGTCTTCAACCAGCTGCGCAAGCAGGCGGGCATGGATCGGCTCGTCATGGCTGCCTCGGGGGGCGGCAAGCTCAGCAAGCAGGTCTGCACCTTCATCCGCTCGCTGGGCATCCAGCTCACTGAGGGTTACGGACTCACCGAAACCGCGGCCTGCCTGAACTTCAACGCCCCGGAGTTCAGCGGCATCGACCGCGACAACCTCACCGCGTTCCAGAAGAAGATGCTCGACTGGACCTATGACTGCATGATCCGCAAGCAGGCCGAAGGGAAGTCCCCCTACACGAACCCCCTGCTCTCCATCAAGCTCCTGATCTCCTACCTCACCCTGGCTTACCGCCTCATGATCAAGCCGGGCACCGTTGGCAAGGCCGTGCTCTACACCGAGGAGAAGATCGCCGAGGACGGCGAGATCCTGGCCAAGGGTCCTCAGATCTTCAAGGGATACTGGAACCTGCCCCAGGACACCAAGGACGCGTTCAACGAGGACGGGTGGTTCCTCACGGGCGACATCGGCAGGTTCGACCAGGACGGGTTCCTCGAGATCACGGACCGCAAGAAGGAGCTCTTCGTCACCTCGGGCGGCAAGAACGTGGCCCCGCACCCGATCGAGCTCCTCATCACGAGCCAGCCCTATATCGACCAGGCGTGCCTGATCGGCGACGGCGAGAAGTACCTCACCTGCCTGATCGTGCCGGACTTCGCCGAGATCAACCGGTATGCCAAGAAGGCGGGCATATCCTTCAACGACCCCGGCGAGCTCGTATCGAACGCAGAGATCAGGAAGCTCATCGACGAACAGGTACAGCAGGTGAACAAGCAGCTCGCCCGCTACGAACAGATCAAGTACTACACGGTCCTGTCCAAGCCCTTCAGCGTGGAGAGCGGCGAGCTCACCCCCACACTCAAGCTCAAGCGGCGCATCATCAAGGAGCGCTTCGCCGACGAGATCAGGAGCATGTACTCCCGGCAAGGTACGCAGGCAGGCTGACGGTGTGCGGTTCGTGTTGGGGAGCCGCTAATGCTCGCCGCCCATGCAGTCCGCAGCGGTTGCATCCCAAACGGACCCACAAAGGCCGGTGCCCGAAAAACGGGCGCCGGCCCGGTTTTTCATGCAGAGATTACCGGACTGGGGCGCCTGCCCTCCGGGCTAAGTCGAGGGCTGTTACCACCTCTTCGTCACTTACCTGCTCGTAGTACTCATAGAACTGGCTCACGGCATAAAAGACCGGGGGGGCCTTGAGCACGACGGCCTCGTCCGCCTCTGCAGCCACGCGGTCAAGGGCCTCCATGCTCCCCACGGGAACCGCGGCGATGAGCCTCCTCGGGGCCGATTTCCGGACAGTTCTCAGGGAGGCCTGCATGGTGGCACCGGTTGCCAGCCCGTCGTCGGTGACGATGACCGCCCGCCCTTCCAGCTGCGACCGCTTCCTGCCCCTGCGGAAACGATCGATGCTCTCTGCGATCAGGGTGTACTGCTTCTCCCGCTCGTCCTCCACGTAACCGGCAAGCTCGCCGATCGGACCCGATCCCTGGCTCAGGTCCTCGTCCAGCAGCAGGGTGCCGTCCTCGCTGACCGCCCCGATGGCGAGCTCCGGGTTGCCGGGCGCACCGAGCTTGCGGGCCAGGATGATGTCGAACTCGGCGTTGAGGATCCGGGCGACCTCGCGCGCCACCACGATCCCGCCCCTGGGAATGCCCAGCACGACGGTATCCTGGTCCGCGTATGCCTCGAGCTCTTTTGCAAGCAGCCTGCCTGCCTCTTCCCGGTTTATGAAGGGCTCTTCGCTGTGCGATACGATCCTGAGACTTCCCATGAGACGCCTCGACATCCGGCCCTGCGTGCGTCAGCCGGCCTTTGCGGGCCTCGCGCGCACGGCTTCGCCGTTCAGAAATTATAGAATACGTCCCTCGTGGCACCCTTTCAAGGACTCGTCCCCGCACCGGAAGTCTCCGACGGCTTGGGCATTACTGGACGTTCCAAGAAACCGTCGAGGGAGGAGAAGCGGCTCATGGCAGCGGCGCCCCGTTTGGCCGCTCTGCATGGATATGGGGGCCCGGCCCGGGCCGCCGACGGTGGGCGACCCGGGCCCTCACCCGGTTTCAGAGCACATTGCCGATGAGATGCCGGGAGGTCACCCGGGAAATACCCGCCGGCAGGTGATGCACGTACTCGCTGCAGTGCGGGCACAGCCACACGAGACCTTCTTTCCTGATCCTGCTGAAGCCGATCTGCTCGCCGCACATGTCGCAGAAGTACTGCACATCCGGAAAGCTCCGCGCCTGGATGCCGGCTCCCGGGTACATGAGCATGACGCCTGCCCCGTAGATCTGATGCCTGCCCCTGCTCATGGGAAACGCCCACCGGATGATGCCCGTGTGGTCGCCGGGCGATGCCGACAGGAGATCTATGGCCGCGGTGCGGCCCATGTGGATGCGTATATCCTGCCCGGGCCTGAGCTCTCGCCCGGTCTCAATGTACAGACCGATGTCGCTGATGTTGTACACCGTTGCAGGGTGGGCCTTGCGCGATCTCTTCAGGGTATATTCGGTGGGAATCCTGCAGTTGATCCTCGGTTGTGTCCTGTTTTCCTTGAATGACGTCATGGTCAGCTCCTTTTCACGATCCGGCCCGTTCATGGGCTGGCAACGAGCCTCCAGCCCAGGGCTCCATTCGATAATAAAAATTATGTATAGAGCATGTCTCTCTCAATTCAAGGGCGCCGCTGGCAACCGGATTTCACTTTCTTTTAGGTTCTTCGTGATCTGGCGGCATTGCAGCCTCCGATTCTTGAACGCCGGTTCACGGGGTTGCCCCGCCTGCAGGAGAGATGCCTGCCGCTTGGACAGACTGGATGTTTCTCCCGGGAGAAATTTTTTTGCAAGTGCTGTAATTTTTTGGCGCCCTTTTCGTTGACAAACACATCCGGATGACGTTAAGCAATGCTCCATGAACACGAGGACCATATCGAGATTCTGGTGGTGCTTGCCCTATGAGTGATGTGGTCCGTCTCCAGTGCAGCATTCCGAAAGGCGGCCCATCAGCCGCCTTTTTCATTGCCCGGGCCGGGGGCGAACGCTCCTTCGTCCCGGACTCCGGTACCGAAGGAAACGCTTTGTCCCAGTCCCGCGGAGCACCTGCACTCACGGCGCTCCTGACGGGAGGAAGCCCTGAAGGGAGCACCTAGAGATCCCATGAACACGAAACCGCCTGCACCTGCGGCGGCCGGAGCCCCGGCCGCTCCAACCCGGGAGATCCTGCTCGGCAACGAAGCCGTCGCCCACGGCATCCTGGCGAGCGGGGCCACCGTAGTGGCCTCCTACCCCGGCACCCCGGCCTCGGAGGTCTGCGAGACGGCCATGCGCCTGGCCCGCGCAGGGAAGATGCCCGTGCACGTGGAGTGGTCCATCAACGAGAAGACCGCCTTCGAGATCGCCTTCACCAACTCCATCACCGGCAGGCGATCGGCCGCGATCATGAAGCAGGTGGGGCTCAACGTGGCCTCGGACCCGGTCATGAGCTCGGCCTACATGGGCGTAACCGGTGGGCTGCTCCTGGTGGTTGCCGACGACCCGGGTCCGCACTCCTCGCAGACCGAGCAGGACACGAGGCTCTTCGCGATCCACGCCAAGCTGCCGGTGCTCGATCCCATGAGCCCCCGTGAGGCACTCGAGATGACCATGCAGGCCTATGAGTTCTCCGAGCGCTATAAGACCCCGGTGATCCTGCGTCCTACGACCCGCGTGTGCCACGCTCGCCAGCTCCTCGAACTCCCGGAGATCGTTCCCCTGGACCGCGAGCCCGAGTTTCACAAAGACCCCTGCCGGTGGGCGGCCACCCCCGGCCCGAGGCTTACGCTCCACCGCGAGCTCAACGCCAAGATCCAACAGATGCGCTCTCACCCCTGGGCCCGGCCCAGGCTCGTGCACGGAGACGGCGGCTCCGAGCTCGCCGTGGTATGCTCCGGCGTCGCCTGCGCCTACGTGCTCGACGTGCTCAGGGAGCCGGGCAGGTTGCCTGATCTGAGCGTCTACAAGCTCGACATGCCCTTCCCTGCAAACGAGCAGGCCCTCGCCGACCTGGCAAAGAAGCACCGGAGGGTGCTGGTGGTGGAGGAGACCGAGCCGGTCATCGAGCTTCAGTTCATGAACCGCGAGCGCGTCTCGGGCCGGAAGGACGGACTGGTGCCCGACGCGGGCGAGCTCACCCCGGAGATCGTGGCCCGGGTGCTGAGCGCCTTTGCCGGCACCGATCCCCCCGCACACGCCTGCGCCGCCTCGAACCAGCGCAGGCCCTCGCTCTGCGCCGGGTGCGCTCACCGCGCCGCGTTCTACGGCGTCAAGCGCGCACTGCCCAAGGGCATCTATGCCTCGGATATCGGCTGCTACACCCTGGGGCTCAATTTCGGGGGCGTCGACACCTGCCTGTGCATGGGGGCCGCGGTGAGCCAGGCCGCCGGCTTCTTTCACGCGTTCAAGGACAGCCCGAAGCCTCCCCCCATCGCGGCGATCATCGGCGACTCCACCTTTTTCCACGCCGGGATCCCCCCCACCATCAATGCCCTGGTCACCGGGGCAAGGTTCGTGCTCGTGGTGCTCGACAACGCCACCACGGCCATGACCGGCCACCAGCCCACCCCTGCCACCGGAGGCATGACAAGCGACTCCGCGGGCCGGACGCTCTCCCTTGAGCATGCGATCGCGGGCTGCGGGGTGAAGACCGTGCACATCTGCGACCCCTATGACCTTCCGCGGTTCGAGAAGGCGATCAAGGACGCCCATGCCAGGACCTCGACCGAGGGCGTGGCGGCCGTGATCGCCCGGCACCCCTGCATCCACGACCGCAAGGCCAGGAAGGCGCAGCCCGGGTTCGCGGTACGCATCACGGACGAGTGCACGGGCTGCGGCTTTTGCGTGCAGGAGTTCGAGTGTCCCGCCCTGTCCGTGGAGGATGGCAGGGCCGTGATCGAGGGTTCGCTGTGCATCGGCTGCGGCGTGTGCGCGCAGGTCTGCCCGAGAAAGGCCATCGAGACGGAGGAAACCCCATGAGCCTTGCGCAGACCCTCTCCGACATGCAGATCTTCATGGTGGGCCGGGGCGGCCAGGGGATCCTGGTCCTGGCGCGCGCCCTCGCACAGTGGGCCGCCGGCACAGGGCGCGAGGTCATCACCTCGGAGACCCACGGCATGGCCATGCGCGGAGGCACGGTCACGGCGAGCCTCAAGATCGGCGACTTCGCCGGCCCGCTGATCCCTGCGGGCTCGGCCGACGTGCTCATCGGGCTCGACGAGCAGGAGGCCCGTTCCCACCTGGCCATGCTCAGGCAGGGCGGGGTCTCGATCGTCAACGCGCCTGAGCGCGGGCACTTCGACCATGTCCTTAACGCCTCGGGGATCGCCCGGTCTCTGGGAACGCCGGGTGCGGCCAACATGGTCATGCTCGGCCTTACCGCCAGGGTGCTGGGCATCGAGCCGTCTGTGGCCGAAGGGATCGTAGAGGCGGTCTCCAGGCCCTCTGACCTCGAGGCGAACAGGGCGGCGCTTCTCGCAGGATTGAATGCCTGATGACATAAAGAACTCCAGAAAGGATGCCAGTGATGGAAAAGAGATTCGCACCACGGTTCAGGACAGCCGAAGAGCTTCGCGAGATCCAGCTCGAGGGCCTCAAGTGGACGGTGAACCATGCCTATAACGGCTCGGCCTTTTACCGCGAGCGCCTGGACAAGGCCGGCGTGAAGCCGGATTCGATCCGCTCCCTCGACGATCTGAGGCGGCTGCCCTTCGTGACCGCGAACGACCTGAGAGACGGCTATCCCTGGCCCTTAAGGTCGGTTCCCTTCGATGACATCGTGCGGATCCACGCATCCTCGGGCACCACGGGCAAGCGCAAGGTCATGGTGTACACGGCCAAGGACATCGACGACTGGGCAAACATGTTCGCCCGGTGCTACGAGACCGCCGGGCTCACCCGCCAGGACCGGGTGCAGATCTGCGTGGGATACGGGGTCTGGACCGCCGGCGTGGGCTTCCAGAACGGCTGCGAGCGCTTCGGCGCCATGGCCCTGCCCGTGGGTCCCGGCAACATCGAGATCCACCTGCAGTTCCTGGTGGACTTCCAGCCCACGGTGCTGTGCTCCACCGCGTCCATGGCCCTGCTCCTGGCCGAGGAGGCCGAGCGGCACGGCATCCTCGACAAGAGCAATATCAAGAAGATCATCATGGGCGCCGAGCGCTCCAGCGACGGCATGCGCGCCAAGATCCGGGAGCTCTTCGGCGCGGAGCACCTCTTCGACATCCCCGGGCTGACCGAGGTGTACGGGCCGGGCACCGGGCTCGACTGCGAGCACCATACCGGGATCCACTACTGGGCCGACTACTACATCCTGGAGGTCCTTGACCCCGAAACCCTCGAACCGGTGAAGGAGGGTGAGACAGGCGAGATGGTGTACACCACGCTCCGGAAGGAGGGCGCCCCTCTCATCCGCTACCGGTCGCGCGACCTCACCCGGCTCATTCCGGGCGAGTGCCCCTGCGGCTCGCCCCTGCCCCGGCACGACCGCATCAGCGGGCGTTCGGACGACATGTTCATCATCCGGGGCGTGAACATCTACCCGAGCCACATCGAGGAGATCCTCTCGAAGCAGGAAGGAATCGGGAGCGAGTACCAGATCATCCTGAACCGGGGCGACGACGGCAAGGACTACATGACCATCCGGGTTGAGCGCGCCAAGGGGGCCAGCCCGGATATGGACATGGATTTAAGCGGCAGGATCGGCGTGGACATCCGCAAGGCGCTCCTGGTGCGGGGGACCGTGGAGATCGTTGACCACGGCAGCCTTCCCAGGACCGGCAGCAAGTCGAAGCGCCTCTTCGACAACCGGGACTAGGCCCGGCGCCGGGATACACGGTCAGGCGGCCAGGATCTGCTGGAGCTCTTCCTGGATGTACTTCAGCCGGTCAATGTCCTCCTCGGTGATCCTCACCCGGCCGTCTGCCTGGCGGATGCGCTCCTGGAGCCGCTCGAGCTCCCGGGATACCTGCTGGTATACCTGGAGCATGTCCTGGCCCAGGTCGACCTCCTCCACCGCCGGCGCCGCGACCTCGATGGGGAACTCGCGCGGCTTGAGGAACAGCGCCTCGCGCCAGCCGGGGACATAGGACCTGAACCCGAGCCTCTCGTGGACGAGGGCCGCGAACTCGTGGCTGGCCGAGTTTTCGCCGTGCACCACGAACACCTGGGGGCTGGACTCGACGAAGCCGCCCACCCACGAGAGCAGGCCGGACTGATCGGCATGTGCCGAGAACCCGCCGATGGTGAATACCCGTGCTCGCACCGCGACCTCCTCGCCGAAGAGACGCACGGTCTTCTTCCCGTCAACGATCTGCCTGCCCGGCGAACCCTGGGCCTGGAAGCCCACGATAACCAGGCTCACACCCTCTCTCCAGAGGTTGTGCTTGAGATGATGCCGGATCCTGCCCGCGTTGCACATGCCGCTTCCCGCGATGACGATGGCGGGCCCGGGCCTCTCGTTGATGGCCATGGATTCGGCCGTGGTGGTGGTATAGACGAGGTTGCGCACCTCGAACGGGTCGATGCCCCTGTTGACCAGGGCTGTGGCCTCCTCGTCGTAGTGGTCCCGGTTCCGGCGGAAGATCTCGGTGGCCTTGATGGCAAGCGGGCTGTCGAGGTAGATGGGGACCTCGGGCAGCCGCCCTTCCCGCTGGAACTCGCCGAGCATGTAGATGATCTCCTGGGTGCGCTCGATGGCAAAGGCCGGGATCAGGACCTTCTCACGGTTCGAGACTGCGTGGTTGATCGCCTCGAGCAGCTCTTCCTTGCTGGAGGCGAAGTCCTTGTGGTTGCGGTTGCCATAGGTGGACTCGATGAATACGTAGTCGGCGTTGAAGATCTCTTGCGGGGCCTTGACGATGAGCTGGTGATCCATGCCCAGGTCACCGGAGAACACGATCTTGATCTCACGCTCGGCGTCCTTTATCCACAGCTCCAGGATCGAGGCCCCGAGGATGTGGCCGGCGCTTCTCAGGCGCGCCCGTATGCCCTCGTCCACGGTGATGAACTCGTCCTCTGCCACGGGGTGGAAGTATGCGAGGCTGGCTTCGGCGTCCTCGCGGGTGTAGAGGGGCTTTACCTCCCTGCCCGCCCGGCGCCGGTTCTTCCTGGTCTGGAGCAGGGCGTCCGTCTCCTGCACGTGGGCCGCATCGAGCAGCATGATCTCGGCGAGCTCGGCCGTGGGCCCCGAGCAGACGATTCTGCCCCTGAAGCCGTCCCTGACCAGCATGGGGATCCTGCCGCTGTGGTCGATGTGGGCGTGGGTGAGGAAGAGCGTACCGACCTGGGCAGGGTTGAAATCCCAAGGCCTGCTGTTGCGCAGCTCCATCTGCTTTCCGCCCTGGAACAGCCCGCAGTCCACCATGACCTTTTTCCCCGAGACGTTCTCAATAAGAAAGCACGAACCGGTAACACTGCCCGCAGCCCCGAGACATGTGATCTTTATCATAGACGAGCTCCTCTGCACCGGGTTGGTCTATCCTGCAACACCATATGAATCCAGGATTATTTTATCACCTAGTATCGTTATATTGCCGGATAATCTTGAAAAGGGCAAGGGTTGGCCACAACCGGCGTGACAAGGGATGCCGGTTCCGGGCATGAAGAGCTTGCCACGCTCGGGAGATGGCTCCATGGGAATGGACTTAAAAAACCTTCCGGGATTACCGCCCTCTGGCGGAAAGCCGCTGGCTCCGGCATCGATCACGAGGCCCGTGATGCAGCGGGCGGCCGGGGACCGCGTGGGCGATGACCCTGCCATGGAAGAGCCCGGCCCAGCCGGTGAATGAAACTGGAGATCGGCCGGGATGACACCGGCCCGCCCGCGGCGATCGTCAACGAAGCGGCGGGACAGGTTGCATCCCCGGCCTCAACCGCTCTGGGACGCGATGAGCGTCCCGCCCTTCCATACCCTGACGGTATGATGAACCCCGTAGTCGCGCTCATAGACGGGAACCATGCCATCTCCGGGCTCGAGATGCTTCTCGTCGGCAACGACGAGCCCCTCGGGGTGGGACCTTGCCCATCGCGCCACATCTCCCTCCCTGATGGTCTCCACCGGATCGACCAGCCGCCCCAGGAAATTGTACATGCCGTGATACGTGCCGACGTAGCTCACCGGAACCCCTGAACGCTGCATCCTGCCCAGGTAAGCGCTCAGCTCCCGCACATCGTAGGCCGCCATTACCCTGACCAGGCTGAAGTCCAGCATGAGGACGAGGGCAAGGGCTGCTGCAGACACCGGCAGGATCGGCCTCGTCTTCAATGGAGCATAGGATACCAGCAGCAGGATGCCTGCAGCCATGAGCGCATATGCGCAGTACGGACCCGTGCGGGCAAGTCCCCTGACGATTCTCGGATCGCCGGAGAAGTGCATCAGGGCCATCAGGCCGGCACCGAGAGCAATGAGGGCAAAGCCCGGGAATATCGGGTCCCGGCGCCGGTGGACCACCCCCCTGTCCAGGGCGTACGACGAGATCAGGGCAAAGGCGGGGAACAGGGGCAGGAGGTAATGCGGCTGCTTGCCGCTGACCAGCGAGAAGATCGCAAACCCTGGAACGAGCCATGCAAGGCAGAACCTCACAGGGCTCGAGGGAGGATCCGTCCGCAGGCCATGTAACGCCCGCCACAGGGCGGGCCAGAGGGCCCAGGGGAACAGGATGGCGGGCAGCAGCGGCACGTACCACCAGAACGGGCGCTCGTGCGCAAAGGATTTGGCGACCCTGCCGGCCGACTGCTTCCAGAAAATGGTCTGCGCATACTGCTCGCCCCCGGACAGGGCGGCCGGGACCGCCCAGGCGAGGCCGATAACGGCCCCGATGAGCACGGACAAGGCAACCCCCGAATACCAGCGGACCCACGACCCGGGCCGGTGCTCGACAGCCCACCAGGGGGCCAGGAGGGCCAGGGGCAGCGTGTGTACCAGGATCACTGGCCCCTTCGAGAGGATCCCCAGGCCAATGGCCAGGCCCAGGACCACCCATCCCCTCGAGCCGCCCTCCTTCCAGCTGTGCACGATGCCAAGCACGCCCAGCATGTTGAAGAACACCAGGAGCATGTCGAACATGACCGCAGAGAGGAAGATGCTCCACAGCAGGCAGCAGACCAGGACCAGCGGGGCGCTAGACGCCGCGCGAGGCCTGTCGGGCCAGAGGCGACTGGCGATCCTCGCAGTGAGGAACAGGCTGCCGAGACCGAAGAGAGGCGATACCAGCCTCGGCCACAGGTCGTTTACGCCAAAGAGCGCCCATCCCAGGTGGAACAGCCAGAAGAGAAGCGGAGGCTTATCGCTGTACACCTCGCCGTTCAGGTGAGGAACGAGAAAATCTCCACGCAGCCACATCTCCCAGGCAACCGATACGTACCTGGTCTCATCGATGGGCACATAGGAGCGGGTGAGCAGCGAGACGCCCACCAGGGCGGCCCAGTAATATATCCATAGCGGTATGCCTTTCTCATTGAAGTTCATAGTGGTCCCCCTCCCCTGCGGGAAAGCCGGCCGGTGAGGCCGGGAACGCCTGCAGCCCTGCCGATCCGGTCCGGATCCCGGGCTGGCAGCCGGGCATGCCGCAGGATAGAAGCGGCATCATGGCATGCCTGCGACCAGAGGGGTATGAGCACCATGAATGCATGCAACCCATGCGAAAGATTCTTCCTCGAGGTATTCTGTTCACACCCTGTGGTAGCAATGTGCCCCTGAACGTTGCCAACCGTTCGTGATACACCACGCTTTCATGCATGTCACATCCAGATCGGTCTCGCAGATGCCCGTTCGGTGTACCTGAAGAATTCGTGTGCTCGGGCGTGAGCCGGTAAAACCCCTAACGCCCGAGTTCTTAACGCTCATTATCGTTTTCGATATGGCATTGTCAATGGGCTCAGAGGACTTATCGCGCTTGAACTGCGGCTCCACGGAGATGTGCTCAACGTCTCTCAGGTTTTTCCCTCTCCCGGATAACCCCTGCCGCTTCAGCGCTGCAACAGCCCGGTCTCTTAACCATCCATCTCCAATGCTTTTCTACGTTTCTTAACTCCATGAAGTGCTGCTTGGGACTCCCTGCAAGGAGGCTGACTCTTTCCTGAGAGGGCATCACTTTCATCTGGCAAGTTTCATCACGCCCGGGAATAGCCGGGAGGGCTGCAGCGGTCTCGGGCCGGGCGAGTGCCCGATTTGCTTGACACATCCGGGGCGATGAGTTTACATCCAGAAAGCATCGCGCCCGAGTGGCGGAATTGGTAGACGCAAGGGACTTAAAATCCCTCGGAACTTAGTTCTGTACCGGTTCGAGTCCGGTCTCGGGCATTGGCTTTTGATGAGGGTTTGCAAACACACCACCGTGAAGGAGATTTCTTGCCCGTCACCATGGAGGCCGTTTTCTCCCCACCCTTCTCCCCACCTTGCAGAGAATGCCGGGAATCCATCCCTGCCGACCGGCCCTGTCAAAGGGGTTGTGTGTGAGGGTGAAACATGGCCGTTACGATCCGAGGGGGTGAGCATACGTGCTGAAAACGGATGAATTCGGGGACATTACCCGAATAATGCTCGGAAGGGATGTAGGCGGCTCGGTATACTACTGGGTTGCCGCGTATTATGTCGACGGCCTGCTCATAGATACCGGGTGCAGTTTTACCGTCCGTGAGCTCGTGGACTACCTGGAAAACAAGAGGATCGACATCGTGGTGAACACCCATTTCCACGAGGACCACATCGGGGCGAACAGGTTCATTCAGGAAAAGTTCGGCCTGGACATATATGCGCATCCGGATTCGATCCCCCTGATCGCGAGAAAAGCCAAGCTCAATCCATACCAGGAGGTCGTGTGGGGATACCCCGAGCCGAGCGAAACGAAACCGATTCCCCGGAGGATCTCGACGCGCCGCTATTCCTTTGACGTTTACGAAACCCCCGGGCACAGCGTCGGCCATGTTTCCCTGTTCGAACCCGATAAAGGGTGGTGCTTCTCCGGGGACATCTTCATCTCCGAGAGCCAGAAGGTCCTCCGCGCTGATGAGGATATCTACCGGATCATCGATACCCTGAACATGGTTCGCGCGCTGGGATCTGGAAAGCTCATGCTCTTTACCTCGATCGGTGCAGTCTTTGAAGACGGGAGGAAATCGATCGGCACCTATCTGGATTACCTCGATGACCTGCGGAAGAGCGTCCGGGAACTGAGCGAGCGCGGCTTGGGCCCCGAGGAGATCAGGGACAGGATTTTCGGCAGGGAGAGCCAGCTCGCAAGGCTCACGAACGGGCACTACTCGATCCTCAACCTGATCGCCAACCTGGTGGACGGGCTCCCTGCAGGCCATCGCCCGCGGTGAGCCACCGCGCCGTGCAAGGTTCTCCCCATTGAGGCGCTTGACAGACGGCCGGCCGGATGCCCGCGCCCGCCCCCAACCGCCTGGAAAGTCCGGGCAGGCACAGGCGCCGAGGCCTGGAACCCAAGCTTACTCCCCGGCCGGCCTTGAAGATATGCCTCCGCGAAGGATGCGGTCACGCGGCCGCTCCGGCACCGCGCACCCTCCGGTGTTTGCCTCGATCGCAAACTAGTGCTTGCCTAAATTCCGGCAGTCCTGCAAATATGTGCCATCACATCAAGAAGGAGAGCGCATGAGCAAGCAGAAAGCCTTTGAGTACAGGACCGTCATCACCCCCCTGGAGTTTGCTCTCAAGCTGCCCTCGATCGCCTGGAGCCTGCCGCCCAAGTTGTTCCAAACGGTAAAGGGGCTGAGGATGCTCTCGAAGAGCACCAACACCACCTGGGGAACGGTCCTGGAAGACATCGCCGCCAGGTTTCCCGACAACCCCGCAATCAAGTCGCCCGACGGCATGATGACCTATCGCGAGTTGAACACAGGAGCCAACCGCTATGCGCACTTCCTGCTCTCCAAGAACGTGGGCCTGGGCGACGTGGTGACCGTGTGCCTGGACTCCCGGCCCGAGCTCCTGACGCTCTACTGCGCCTGCGCCAAGCTGGGCGCCATCTGCGCCATGATCAACACGAACCAGCGGGGAGATTCCCTGGTGCACAGCTTCAACCTCAACAAGGGCAAGGTGATCGTCATCGGGGAAGAGGCATTGAGCTTTTTCAACGAGGCGAAGCCCGGCATCGATCTCGAGGGTTCGCTGCTCTACGTTTTGAAGGACACCGGCTCGGACCTGCCGGCCGACATCGAGGAGATCTCGTCCCTGGCCGCCGGCATGCCCGATAGCAACCCCGATACGACCGGCCGGGTGTCCACGAAGTCTCCTGCTGCCCTGGTGTACACCTCGGGCACCACCGGGCTGCCCAAGGCCGCGGTGATCACCAACACGCGGATCTTGAGCGCCATGTTCTGGTGGGGCTGGGTGGTGAACACCATACGCCCGGACGACACGGTGTACGTGCCGCTGCCCTTCTTCCACACGAACGCGCTCACCGTGGGCTGGCCTGCAGCGCTCTACAACGGGGCCGCAGTGGCCCTGCGCAGGAAGTTCAGCGCTAGCAGGTTCCTCTCCGACGTCAGGGAGTTCCATGCCACCCATTTCGTCTATGTGGGTGAGGTCTGCCGGTACATCATGGCACAGCCCGAGAGGCCCGACGACCACCAGAACCCCCTGCGCGA
>JBASVF010000361.1:0-1509 GCA_049275795.1 Desulfomonilia bacterium | reverse complement strand
GTCCATGTGGTCCCGGAACTTGGCGTTCCAGTGACAGATATCAGTCTTGTCACCGACGAGCGAGTTGTACGAGGCCTCGTGCACGATGTAGTTGTTCTCTTCGAGCATGGCGCGCAGGCCGCCTCCGTTCGGGTGGGTTGTGTAGATGCAGTTGTCGCCCACGGCCTCGCCCTTGTCCGCAAGCCAATGCCCGCCGGTCGAATGGTGGATGAAGAGCAGATGAACGGGCTCTGAAGGCTTTTCAGCAGAAAAGCCCGAGAGATCCAGCACTGTCGGTTGCATAACGGCATCCTCCCGGCCCCCGGTGGAGCCACACGCCGCCAGGGCAATGCACATGGCGGCAATCGAAAGCGTTTTTTTCATAACTTATTTCTCCTTAGGCCTGAAGCAGGCAGCAGCTCCGCCACTGCGGGTGAAAACGACGCCCACGAACATACAAGCATATAACAGCACACATTTTTCCCGGTCATGGATTAGACCGCCACTTTCTGAAATATATAGCGGTGTTCGGTATCATTCAAGCTAAACTTGACGGATATTATCGCCCTAAAAGTATATAAAAATATGAGCATTTTCCATTAAATCAATACTCTTTGCTTTGTGTTGATTTTCCGTGGCTTGTAACGTACTCCATGTTCATGGAACACAAGAGTGCATGGTTTAGCCTGGGGGTTTTCGGGGCAATGGCTGCGGCGGTTGCGGTGCTGCTGCTCGTCGACTTCGACAGGGGCACGCGCGTGGTTGAAGAGATGTGCAACATCGGCCACCTGCCGCTCTTTGGCGTCGTGGCGCTGGTGGTCCTGTGGCTGCTGGGAGGCAGGCAATGGCCGGTGCAGGAGCGCAGGGCCTACACGGGGGCGTTCTTCGCGGCCGTCGGGCTGGGTGTTGTAATGGAGATCGCGCAGGTCTTTTCTCCCGGGCGCTACTTCGAGCTCGAAGACATCCTGCTGAACTCGCTCGGCGCGCTCTCCTTCCTGATGCTGGCCTTTCCCTACACCGGGTTCGAGCGCACGAAGGCCCTCAGGTGGAGGGCCGCAGGCATCCTGATCATCGCCGCAGCCCTGGTGCCCGTGGGGCTCACGGCAATGGATGACTGGAGGATGAAGCGCGAGTTCCCGCTGCTGGGGTCGTTCGAATCCCGCCTGGAGATGGGCAGGTGGTCGGCAAAGGATGCCGCCTTCTCGCGCAGCGAGCGGCACGCCTCGCACGGACGCTACTCGCTCGAAGCAAGGCTGATGCCGGGAGAGTATCCGGGCGTGGGGCTGCAGTGGGTGGAAAACGACTGGCGGGGGTATGACTGGCTGTGCTTCGATGCGTTCCTCGAAGAAGACACACCGCTGGCACTCACGGTGAGGGTCCACGACCGCGAGCACGACAGAAAGGACGTGCAGGACTACTCAGACCGCTTCAACCGGACGTTCGTCCTGGATCCCGGCGCCCATCAGGTGCGGATCAGCCTGGACGAGGTGCGGACGGCCCCCCTGGGGCGCGAGATGGACATGGCCCAGG
>JBASVF010000360.1:0-2206 GCA_049275795.1 Desulfomonilia bacterium | reverse complement strand
GTGCCGCCACCGCCTTGAACCTCGTCGTTTTCGGAGACCGCGACGTTGAAATCGATGATGCGGACGCCCTTATCGGTCCACAGCAGGTTGGAGGGCTTGACGTCCTGATGGAAAACGCCATGCTTGTGGAGATGGGCCAGCCCCTCGGCGGCCTCGCGCGCGATGCGCACGGCATCATCCAGCGACAGCGCCTCGGCATCGATCAGATCGGAGACATCCAAACCTTCCACATACTCAAAGACGATGTACGGCGTCTGTTTGGCGTCGGCCATGCGGTCCGCCCAGATCACCTTCACCACGTGCGGATGGTCGGGCAGATTGGTCAGGGTCTTGTATTCGCGGCGCAGTCGCTCGTACACGCTGCGGCGGTCCTTGGTCACCAGCTTGATGACCCGCACCACATCGCCCAGGGAATCGAACACCTTGTAGGCCACGCCGAAGCCGCCGCTACCCAGCTTCTTTTGAATGCGGAAGCGATCCGCCAGGATGAAATCCTGCGGAAGGTTCATCAGGTCGTTTTCAGGGGCGGAGTCACCGCTCCCGTCCTTGGGCGCGGCCCTTCGGGCGCCCTGCTCGGGCGTGCCAATCGACTCTCCTGTCGATTGGTCATTCTTGGCCTCGGGCAGAATGAGGTCATCCAGGCCCTTGCGGGCGATGGCCGCGCTGGTATGCCGTTCCTCGGGGTCGAACTCGCAGAACTTCTGCAGCCACTCGTCGATCCCCTTGAGCAGGTCCGGCTTGTGTTCCGAGGGCTTCATCGGGAACCGGCCGTCGGCCTCCATCATCTGGTCGACGCTTTCAAAGGGCAGCTCGCCGGTCAGCAGCTCGTAAAAGATCAGCCCGGCGGCGTAGAGGTCGGAGGCGATGCTGGCCTGGGTCGGGTCCTTGAAGCACTCCGGAGCCTGGTAGGCGGCTTCCAGATCATCCACCACCTGATCGGCGATGGTGGAGGTGCGGTTTTTGCCCACCCGGGCGAAATCGAAACCCGTCACCCGGGCCTGGCCGCCCTTGGTCACCAGGATGGCGTCCGGGGTGAGATTGCGGTGGATCACCTCATGCCGGTGCGCATGGTCCAGGGCCGACAGCACGTCGCGCATCACCTGGAGCTTCTGGTCAAAGGTCAGCGCCAGGGAGGCCTTGTTGATGTGCAGGCGCAGGGCCTGGCCAGGCAGGTCCTCGGTGACCAGCACCACCTTATCTTCATCGTCGGAGACGAACAGATCCTTCACCGCCAGCACGTTGGCGTGGGTCGGCATGTGCGCCACGGCACGATAGGCGTTGCTGATCTTCTTGAACTCTTCCTTGCGGGCGGCCTCGTCCTGGTAGGGGTCGGCCTGATAGACCCGCAGGCGGGCCATGCCGCCACTCTTACCCAACAGGTTGTGCTTGGCGCGGTATTCGGTGTAGCGGTCGGTGCCGCCCAGCTTCTCTTCCACCTGCCAGTCGCGGAACACCAGTGCCGCGCTCTTGGGTCTAGCGTTGCCGGTGATCGCCTTGGCGATCTGGGAGTGGAAGCGGGTGATGTTATCCAGCCGGTTGCCTGGGATGCGGCTCGCGTCGCGGAAGTATTTCAGGCAGTGCTTAAAATCGGTCACGTCCGGGCTGTCGATGCCCGCCTGGTCGAACACGGCGGCGTCATTGGCAGTGAGCAGCACGGCGGCATGCACATGGGCCTTGCGCAGCTCGATCAGGCCGGTGTTGCTCTCGCGGATGATGGTGGCCATGGTCTTGGCATGGCTGCGCAGCTTGGCCAGCGGCGAGAAAAACGGCTGCCGCCCCTCGGGATACCACTTGGAGCCATACACATCAATATTGCCCCGCGTTCCTTTGACATCCACCAGGTACACCGCGTGAGGCGCGAGGATGGCGATGTCGATTTCGAACACCTCCTCACCCTGGCGCATCTCGAAGTTGTGGAAGATCAGCCAGCCCTCGGGGAGATGATCCCGAAGGAAACCGATGGCCTGGCGTTCAGATTCGTTTGCGGGTTGCCCGATGGGTATGACCTTCGCCATTAGCGGCCTCCCTCCTCAATAGCTCGTTCGACGAGGGTGCGTGCTTGATCTTCGCAGTCAATCGCATCGTCATATTTCTGAAATGAGTCTCGGACTAAAAGATCGATAGCCATTGCTTCATCGTCAGACACGATTGGAACCGGTATTTCTGCGAGAAGGTCTGGATGGAAATCTTGTTGCATGCTTCCAAC
>JBASVF010000359.1:0-20558 GCA_049275795.1 Desulfomonilia bacterium | reverse complement strand
CCTCATCATCACGGGAGGGGGAATCATCTCCAGCTTCATTCCCCCGGGGTTCGACATCTCCTGGTATCTGAGGGCGGCCGGGGTCATTGCCCTGGGCCTGCTGTACCTCAGGTGCTACAGATCGCCTTCCCTGAGGTACGGGGTGTAAAGCCATGGCCCTGCTCGGTACTCTCAAAGGCTTCGGTGTAACGGAGATCTTCCAGCTCATCTCCCAGCAGATGAAGACCGGCACGCTCATTCTCACGTCCCCGGAGTCCACGGTCTCCATCATCTTCAACAACGGCGTCATCGAGGGGATCAAGTCCGACCGGTGGGAGCTCGATCCGCGGGCCGAGAACCTCATCAGGGCGGGGTTCCTTTCGGAGAAGGACTACCGCGCCGCCGTGGAGAACGAAAAGAAAAACTCCCACCGCTGGCACGACATCCTCTCCAAGCAGGGCAAGCTCAACGAGACCTTCTTGCAGAGGGCGTCCAACGTGGTCATCAAGACCGTGCTCCTGGAGGTGTTCCAGTGGAAGGAGGGAAACTACCGCTTCGAAGACTGGGATCTCGACACCGAAAACGTCCTTTCCTGCAATATACCGAGTGAGGGGGTCATTCTCGATACGCTGAGGATCATCGACGAGTGGCCCATGATCAAGCAGAAGATCCCCCCGGTCGACTACTGCCCGGTCACCATCCTGCCCCTGACCGAGGAGATCGTCAGGGAGCATCGCCTCACCGCGGTGGACATGCACGTCTACGATCTCATCGACGAGCAGAAGAACGTGGAGTGCATCGTGCGCCAGTCCCTGGAGCCCCCGTTCGAGGCCCTGAGTTCGCTGGTCAAGCTCATCGAGTCGGGTCTCATAGAGGTCTTTCCCCAGGGCACCAAGGAGCTCAGGGACTCGTCAATTGCCCGCAGGATCTTCCTGATGAAGGTCAAGCGGATCTCGGTTTTCGTCCTGCTGGCTGCAGCCGTGGGGCTCCTCCTGCTCGTGGGGAAACCGAGGGTCTTTACGGGCGCGGGCATCCCCGGGGAGATCACCCGGTGCATCCACCACCAGGAGGAACTGCCGCGGGACTATGAACAGCGGGGGATATGGCTTTCAACGCTAAATACAGGTGGTGATAGCCGTTTGTCCGCATCTTCACGGGAGTGAAGGCCACGTCAACGAACCTCGAGAGCTTCTGCGCGCCCTGGTCGATCGTGCACTTAAGCGTGTGGAACACCCGATTCGAGTGCCTGAGCACCAGCTTGCACTGACCCCGGCCGTATTTCTTGGCGTTTACCACCTCCATGGAGGGGATCAGGAACACCGGTTCCGGGTTTCCCTCTCCGAAGGGGGCCAGCATCTCGAGCTCGTCGAGAAACACGGGCGTGATGTCTAGGGGAGAGATCTTGAGGTCGACCTCGAAGCTCCTGGAAGACTCGTCGCGGGCTCCCAGGATCCCGTCGAGGGCATTGGCGAAGGAAAGCACCCGGCTCTCATCGATGCTCAGGCCGATGGCCATCTTGTGCCCCCCGAAATCGTTGAGGTACTCGGAGACCTGTGATACCGCCGCATGCAGGTCGATCCCGGCAACCGACCGCCCGGACCCGATGCCTACGCCGTCGAGAAGCGAGATCACGATGGCGGGCCGGGAAAACAGGGAGGCGATCCGGGAGGCGACGATCCCGATCACCCCGGTGTGCCAGTCGGTCCCGGCCACGACGATCACGTTGCCCAGGTGCGAGCCGTTCTCCTCCAGCATGCATAGGGCCTCGTTCAGGACCTGCTGTTCCTGGACCTGCCGGCGACGGTTGAGATCGTCGAGCTCACAGGCGAGCTTGCGGGCAATGGCCTCGTCCTCGGTGATGAGCAGGTCGAAGGCCTTCCGGGCGTCGGAGAGCCTGCCCGCGGCATTGATCCTCGGGCCCAGAATGTAGCCGATGTCGCGGGAGAGCAGCTCCCGGTCGATCCCGGAGACCCTGGCCAGGGCCGCAAGGCCTATCCTGCCCGAGTTGTTCAGGATGCTCATGCCCTCCTTGACCATCACCCGATTGATGCCCGAGAGCGATACCGCATCCGCGATCGTGGCCATGGCCACCAGGTCCAGCTCGTCCCTGAGGTTGGGGAGGTTCTGGACTCCCCGGGACCTGAGCAGAGAGCGTAGGGCCACGATGAGGTGGAATATCACCCCTGCCCCGCAGAGGTCTTCACCGAAGAAGGGGCAGTCGGACTGTTTGGGGTTGAGTATGCTGTGCGCATCCGGGAGCTCGTCTCCCATCACGTGGTGGTCGGTCACGATGACGTCCATGCCCAGGGATCGGGCGTACTCAACCTCGCGCACCGCCGTGATGCCGCAGTCGGCGGTGATCAGGAGCGTCACGCCCTTGGCCTTGAGCTCGTCGATCCCGCGGGTGTTGAGCCCGTAACCGTCGATGATGCGGTCCGGGATGAACACCTCGGATGCCCGGGCGCCTATATTGATGAGAAACCGCTGGAAGAGGGCCGCGCTGCATACCCCGTCAACATCGTAGTCGGTGAAGATGCCGATCGTCTCTTTGTTTTCGAGGGCGGCAAGGATCCGCTCGCAAGCGCTGCGCATGTTCTTCATTCCCCAGGGATCCTTGAGCTGGCCCAAGTTCGGGCTCAGGAAATTGAGCGCATCATCGGAAGTCCGCAGCCCCCGCGCCTGCATCAGCGACCGGAACACCGGGGAGAACTTCAGGTCGGAGAGCGCGTGAGGGTCTATCCTGCCCCTGACGATCCATTCCTGCGATACGCACACCATGGAAGACAGCTTAGCCCCAGCCCTGGAAATAGTCAAGGAACTCAAGCGGCCCGGGTCAGGGCAGGAGAAAGCATGTCTTTAAAATACCATGGGTTTTTTCCATGTCTGCCGGAGATACCTCCATGGTAATCGTGGAGTGGTACCCTTTGTCCTTAAGCTGCCGGAAGATCTCGGGATAGTCGATGGAGCCTTCTCCCAGGCAGAGGTGCAGGTCGTCCTTCACGGACGTGCCTCCCCGGTTGTCATGCACGTGGACATGGTCGATCCTTTCGAAGGCATCGCGGATGAAACCGAAGGAGGTGTTGACCCGTGAGAGGAGCTGGGCATGGCCGATGTCCAGGGTCATGCGCAGCGCGGGCACCTCGTCGAAGGCCTTCTGGAAGCTCTCGACCCGCTCGGTGAGATTCTCGAGGCACAGCACGACCCCGTGCTCGCCCGCGCAGTCGGCTATTTCGCCCAAGAGGCCGATCTTCCGCTCGATGAGATCGGGGGAGGCCCACCTGGCATCGATCCAGAAATGAATGGTGCCCTTGGGTATACCCAACTCGGCAGATAAGGCGAGGAGCCTCTTGAGGCGGGGAAGGAACCGCTGCCTGAGCACATCCGCATCGAAGGGATCGTCCTCGTTGGGATAGTGGGCGAGGTAGGAGATGCCCGTCTGACGCTTGAGCTCCAGCAGCTCGTCGAGCACTGTCTCCACCTCGCGCGGGTCCAGGAGCGATACCTCGGCGAACGGGTAGCCGAGCGCGCAGACCTGCCTGACCTCCTCGATGCTGTGCGCCCTTCCTCCAATGATCGGTCCGTTTCCCGCCATGATCACCTCCCTGCCCCGGGCCCTGCCCGGAAAGGCCTGCTCGATCTCGTGCTCATGAGTCTCGCTGTCATGCCTTCCAACACCTTTGCGTGCCCGGCAAGATATCCTCCCGGGCGGCTTTGAATCTTATTCCGCCATCCGCCGGCTCCTGCTGCCGCGCGATATCTGCCGAGGATCAGGCCGCGGCGCGGCCCTTCCGGCTCCGTGACCCGCTTTCGGCACTCCCGGCAAGCGACCTGTCGACAAGGGCCTTGTTGTACGCGGCGAAGATGTCCCGCCTCGAGAGAATGCCGACAATCTTCCTCGGATTGTGCTCGTCCACCACCGGTATCTGCTCGATATTCCTCGCCCCGATCCTGCGCAGCGCACTGTCGAGGCTCTCGTTCTGGGTGATGGTGATCACCTCCTGGGGGGAGAGCTCCTTTGCAACCACCAGATCGCCCAGGCCCTCTTCGAACACCACCTCCTTGAAGTCCTGGAAGGTGACGATCCCTTCGAGGAGCCCGTTTTCGTCAACCAGCGGGAAGCTCGAATACCTGCTTCCCAGGGTGAGCTTCACGAGCTCCTTGAGCGGCATGTTCGCGGGCACGGTATGAACCTCCCGGGTCATGGCGTCCTTGACCTTGAGCGACCTCATGATGTTCGCCTCCCTGCCGGCCCGGATGTCCACGCCCCTCCTGGATAGCTTCATGGTATAGATGGAGTCCCTTAAGAGCTGACTCGCCACCACGGTTGAGATAATGCACGAAAGCATCAGCGGCAGGATCATCTTGTAGTCTCCGGTCATCTCGAAGAGCATGAGGATCGCCGTGATGGGGCCGTGGGTAGTCGCGCTCACCACGGCCCCCATGCCCACCAAGCTGTAGGCGCCCGGAGCGGCCGTGACCTGGGGAAGGACCGCCTGCATGAGATGCCCGAAGGCGCCTCCGGCCATGGCTCCGATGAAGAGCGACGGGGCGAACACGCCTCCCGATCCCCCTGACCCGATGGTGATGCTGGTAGTCATGATCTTGACGAAGACCAGGCCCAGGAGCAAAAGCCAGGGAAGCTGTCCCGAGACCGCCTGGGTGATGGTTTCATACCCCACACCGAAGACGTGCGGCAGGAAGATCCCGATGGCGCCGACCATCAGCCCCCCCAGGGCGGCCTTCGCGTAATCCGGGACCTTCACGGCGCTGAAGAGGTCCTCGGTCCGGTAGAGCGCCAGAGAGAACATCACCCCAACGACGCCCATGGCGATGCCGAAGAACGAGTAGGTGAGGATCTCCCAGACGCTCGCCATGGAGTACTGGGGAACCATGAAGGCGGGGAACTCGCCGAGGTGGACCCTCGAAATCACGGTGGCCAGTACGGACGATACCACGATGGGCATGAAGGCCGAGATGCCGAAATCCCCCAGGATGATCTCCAGGGCGAACATGGCCCCGGCAATGGGGGCGTTGAAGGTGGCGGCGATGCCGGCCGCCGCGCCGCATGCCACCAGGGTCCTCATTCTGTCGGCCGAAATACGGGCGAAACGCCCGAAGGCAGACCCGATCCCGGCGCCGATCTGCACGATGGGGCCTTCCTGCCCGGCAGACCCTCCCGAGCCGATGGTCAGCGCAGAGGCAAAGATCTTGACCGCGGTTACCCTCCTGCGGATCATTCCACCCTTGAGGGCTACGGCCTCCATGACCTCGGGCACGCCGTGGCCTTTGGTCTCCCGGGCCAGGAAGTAGATCACGGGCCCCACGACGGCTCCCCCGACGGCCGGGGCCACGAGCCTCACATACCAGGGCGTGGACATGATCGCCTCCAGGGCCCCGCCTCCACCGCGGCCCGGGAAGAACAGGCCCTGGAAAAACCCGATGAGCCACCGGAACCCAACGGCCCCGTACCCGCCGAGGACCCCGACCACGGCGGCCATGACCATCATGAGCGCATAGTCATTCGATGCAAGCCTCTGGAGAAGGCCCTTCATGGATGGCGTTCCTGAAAGCACTGAAGCTCCAATTGATTGATAACATTAATTCTATGCCTGTCCGACACCATGCGCCATCCTTAGCAGAAATCCTGTCAAAAAAGAACGCCAAAGATCCAAGGTCCACGGGAAAAGGGCCACAGCCTCCGCATCGTCCGACCGAAAGCCCGCGAAACCCGGGCCCATGATTAGGATGCCCGACCCCGATCATCGTTCCTGATCGGGAGCCCAAGCCAGTCATGGAGCGATCCGGATTTTTTGCCGCGGCCCTTTTGGCCAGCTCAAACTGGCCAAGGGAGAGAAGAGCCCCTCACCGGACCTCGGGGGATCCGGGAATGTCTTTCAGGGGGGAATGGATGATCCCCGCGCACAGCAGCTCGTCCTTTTCGTCATATGCGACCGCGAGCTGCCCCGGCGAGAACAGGCCCTCATAGCGCACCGCCATGCCCCCTCCGGCCATGGGGACAAGCAGCGCCTCCTGGGCATCCTGCCGGTACCTCACCTTGACGCGTGCGGGCAGCGGGCCTGTGAGGCTGGGGATCTTCATGAAGTTCACCCGCTCCACGAAAAAGCCGCCAAACGGCCACTGACTGCGGTCACCCACCGTGATCGTGTTTCTATCCATGTTCTTCTCCAGGACGTAGACCCTCCGGCCGAAGCCCATACCCAGTCCCTTCCTCTGGCCGATGGTGTAGAACAGTGCGCCCCGGTGCCTGCCGACGGCGATCCCCCTGCGGTTCAGGATATCGCCCGGCTGCGGCTCGTGGCCCGTGCGCGACGAGATGAACCCGGCGTAGCCCTCATGGCCCACGAAGCAGACGTCTTGCGATGATTCCCGCTCATGGATGTCAAGCCCTGTGCTGGCCGCGATCTGACGGGCCTCGGCCTTCGAGGTGCCGTTGAGCGGGAAGATGCTCCGCTCAAGGGCTTCCTGGCTTAGCAGGCCGAGGAAGTACTCCTGGGAGTTCTTCTCCCTGGCCCTTCCCAGCCAGGCCCTTCCCCGGGTGCTGATCTTCCTTGCGTAGTGGCCGGTAGCTATCCTGTCCGCCCCGAGCTCTTCGGCTTTTTCCAGGAACAGGCCGAACTTGATGTCCCGGTTGCAAGCTACGCAGGGGTTGGGAGTGCGCCCGGACAGGTATTCTCTGCAGAAGTAGTCCATGACGGACTTGAAAGGTGCGCTCATATCCACGGTCTCGTGCGGGATCCCGAGGCGGGCGCACAGGGATCCAGCCCGCTCGACAGCGCCCCTGGGAGGGTTGGACGCCCCGAATATGAAGGTGACCCCCACGAGGTCCTCGCCGCTTTCCTTGAGCAGTACGGCTGCAGCGGCGGAATCCACGCCTCCCGAGAGCGCGACTGCGATCATGAACCCGGAGTTTGGAAGTCTTCGGGAAGCGCGAGGGTGCGAACCACGAGGGTGAGGCCCTCGAGCGCCTCCACCTCCACGGTGTCTCCAGGTTTCAGCCCCGAAGGCCCGCGGGCGTTCCAGTACTCCCCGTGGCAGAACACCTTGCCGGAAGTGCCGCCGGCCTCCCAGCTATACACGCTCGCCCGCTCGCCGATGATTCCCTCGGCCCCACTGAACGACCTGGTGCGGTGCGCCTTGACTACCAGGTACAGGGTCACCAGGAAGAACGCGGTGAACAGGAGTGTCACCGGCACGATGACGCCCAGGGAAACCTGCGCATAGGCCTCGGGGGTACGAAACAGGAGGATGGAGCCGAAGAGCATGGACACCACCCCTCCTACGGTGAGCATGCCGTAGCTCGGGACCTTGATCTCCGCGATGAAGAGGATCACGGCCAGGATCATGAGCGCCACGCCGGCGTAATTGACCGTGAGGGTCTGGAAGGCGAAGAAGGCGAGGATGAGCGAGATCCCGCCGATGACCCCGGGCAGGATCAGTCCCGGGTTGGAGAGCTCGAAGAAGATGCCCGCCATTCCAATGAGCATGAGGATGTAGGCCACGTTGGGGTTCGAGATCGCGGAGAGCAGCCGGTACCTCAGACTCATGGGCTGGTGGATCGTTTCTGCCTCCCGGGTGTCGAGCTCGAAGGTGCTGGAATCCTTGGTTATGGTCCTGCCGTGGAGCTGCTCCAGGAGGTCCTGCATGTCGCGGGCAACGATCTCGATCACCTTGAGCTTAAGGGCCTCGTCGGCCGTGGTGGAGATGCTCTTTCTCACGGCATCCTCGGCCCACTGCTCGTTCCTGCCCTTTGCGGCGGCGATGCTCCTGGCATAGGCCACGGCGTCGTTGGTGATCTTCTCGGTCATGGTCTCGCTCATGCCTTCGGTCTGCTCGCCCGTGCCGATGCTCACCGGGTGAGCGGCGCCGATGTTCGTGCCCGGGGCCATGGCCGCAACATCGGCGGCCAGGGTTATTAATGCCCCGGCGGATGCGGCCCGCGCCCCCTTGGGGCCGACATAGACGATCACCGGAATGTCCGCGTTCATCTCCTTCTGGATGATGTCCCGCATGGCTGTGTCCAGCCCGCCGGGGGTATCCAGGTGGATGATCACGGCCTGTCTGTCCTCCAGGACCGCCCGGTCGATGTGCTCGATCAGGTAAGAGGCGACCGGGGGCGTGATGGCGTCCCTGACCTCCAGGACCACTACGTCGGAGGCGGCGGACATCACTGGAAGGACCGCAAGGATCAGGCAGGCTGCCAAAACCTGTTTCACCAGGGCGCCGGAAGCCGTCCCGAATGCCGAGAAGAGCCGCGCGATGAGCCGGACGGTACGGAAGGCCGTCGCTAGGCCGGCAACGGGATGCCGAGGTACTGCATCACTTTCTTTATGTCTTCCCATACTTCCCTCTTCTTTGCCGGATTGTGGAGCAGGTAGCTGGGGTGGAAGGTGGGCATCACCTTGAACCCCCGGCTCTCGCGGAACTTCCCACGAAGGGCGGTAATGGGGGCGTCGGTTTCGAGCAGCGACTGGGCGGCAATCTTGCCCAGGGCCACGATCACCTTCGGCTGGATGACCTCGATCTGCTTCCAGAGGAACCCGATGCATTCGCGGATCTCCTCGGGCAGGGGATCCCGGTTGCCGGGAGGCCTGCACTTGGCGATGTTTGCGATATAGACGTCTTTCCGGGAAAGCCCCATCCCCTTTTCTATGATATCGGTCAGCAGCTTTCCAGCAGGTCCCACGAACGGCCTGCCGGCCCTGTCCTCCATGGCCCCCGGCGCCTCGCCCACGAACATGACCGCCGCGTCCGGACTGCCTTCCCCGAAGACGATGTTCGTCGCTGTTTCGCACAGGGGGCAGCACTGGCATTCCTCAAACGATCTCCTGATCTCTTCGAGCGCCTCGCTCTTCGACAGCGTCTGGGGCATGTCTGCACCCCCTGGAGGGAGAATGAGAAACCTTCCGGCCCACCGCTCCTCCTCCAGGAGGATCTGGGCAATCAGGTCGTTCACACCCGTTCCCTTATGAAATCGAGTATCTTGTGAGCGAGCACGTCCTTATCCAGCTGCTCGAAGGAGTCCAGCACCCCTTCGGGAGAGAGGATCATCCCGCTGTTGGTCTCGGCGGCAAAGCCGGTGCCCGGCTCTCCCACCCGGTTGGCCACGATCATGTCGAGCCCCTTGCTCGTGAGTTTCCCGCGGGCGGCGTCCGAGAGGTTCTCGGTCTCGGCGGCAAAGCCCACGAAGAAGGTGACGCCCTTCAAGGGCCTGATGGTCGAGAGAATGTCCGGACTCGATTTGAGCGGCAGCGAGGTGAGCCTGTCGCCCTTCTTGATCTTGGACTCGCGGCAGGTCTCGGGTACGTAGTCGGCCACGGCCGCGGCCATGATCAGAACATCGGTGCCTTCGAGCTGCTCCCGGACCGCCTCGAGCATCTGCGCGGCCGAGCGCACCCTGATCACCTCCGCCCACGGCGCGTACTCGAGGTGCACCGGACCGCTGATCACCTTTACCTTTGCCCCCCTCAGGGTCGCAGCTTCGACCAGGGCGGCGCCCATCCTTCCGGTAGAGCGGTTGGTGATGAACCTCACCGGGTCGATGTCCTCGCAGGTAGGCCCGCTGGTGACGAGAATGGAGATGCCGGAGAAGTCCTTCTCGTAGAGCATCTTCCTCGTTTCGTCCACGATCCTCTCCGGCGCCGGGAGGCGCCCCTCGCCCTCCCATCCGCACGCGAGCTCTCCGCTGGCTGGCTCGAGGATACAGACACCCCGCTGCCTCAGGATCTCGAGGTTTTCCCTGGTGGCGGGGTGCCGGTACATGTTCACATTCATGGACGGGCACAGAAGGATGGGGGCCTTCGTTGCCAGCGTCACGCACGACAGGAGATCGTCGGCGGCCCCGTGGGCCATCTTGGCGATGAAATCAGCGGTTGCCGGCGCGATGAGCAGCACGTCGGCCCGGTCGGCCAGCGAGATGTGTTCGACCTCGAAAAGGCCTCCCGGCGGCGTCTCAGGGAAGAGCTCGGAGTACACAGGGCGACCGGAGAGGGTCTGCAGGGTCGTGGGTGTCACGAAGTACCGGGCCGCGTCGGTAAGGATCACGTGCACGTCGGCGCCCAAGGCCTTGAGGCCCCTGACCACCAGGGGGGCCTTGTACGCCGCTATTCCCCCGGTGATGCCGTATACGACCGTTTTCCCGGTCAGATCTTCCCCAGGGGAACTACCCATATCTCCACCTGCGTGCTCAGGGGGTTCTCAGTGATGAGAACCGAGGCCATTCTCTGGTTCTTCCTGAAAAACTGTTTGATCGAGCCCTGATACGTGTACTGGTTGAGCGCGGTCCACCCCTCGGACTCCATCGAGGTCACGAAGTACTGGGCCAGCGAATCGCCTCTGACCCTGCCGGTGAGAACCAGTCGGCCGTGCCCGTTGGTGATGAAGCTCTCCTTGGCCACCTTGGAAAGCTCTCCGGGCAGGAGAACATCACCGAAGTCGAGATATCTCGACACGGGCTGGGCCTGCCGGGATTCAGGAGAGCCGGAAAAGAGCTCCTGCATCTGTGCGCATCCCGCCAACAAGAGCAGGCTCAGTACGAAAATCGTCATGAACCGGAAAGGTTTCTTCATTGCTCCTCCACTTACAGAAATGGGTTGTACTTGCGCTCTACCCCGATGGTTGTCGCCGGTCCGTGCCCGCAAAAGACCTTTACCTCGTCACCCAGGGGCAGGAGCTTTGTCTTGATGGAGTGTATGAGTGTGTGGTAACTGCCGCCCGGCAGGTCGGTCCTGCCGATGGAACCGGCAAAGAGGGTGTCGCCGGCAAAGCAGGTCTTCCCGTCCGCGGTGACCAGCGAGATACCGCCCGGGGAATGCCCCGGAGTCTCGAGGACGGTCAGGGTGTTCTCGCCGAAGGGTATCCCGTCGCCCTCGGCAAGGTACCGGTCGGGCTCCGGGGGCTCGTCGATGCTGACGCCGAAGAGCCTTGCCATCTTCGAAGCGGTCTTGAGAACTGGGAGCTCTTCGCGGTGGAGCATGATCTGGACACCCAAGGCATCCTTGACGTCCTTCAGCGCTCCGATGTGATCCACGTGAGCATGGGTGCTGATCACCGCCACCACCTTGACACCCATCTTCTCGACGGCCTGGAGGATCTTCCCTCCTTCTCCCCCGGGATCAATGATCACCGCTTCCTTCGTTGCCTCGTCTCCCACGATGAAACAGTTGGTCATGAACTCAGTCACCACAACCGTTGTCAACAGCATAGCTCCTCCAAAACGGACGCTCCGGCAAGATCCCATGTTCCCGCTCTATTTAAGGCCGCTCCATCTGATACACCAATAATATACCCCGCCCGATTGGTCAACATTCTTCGCCCCGAAGGGCGTTCCCGGGCTCGGATCAGAGCTGTCTCCCGCAAGCGGCTTAAGTATGCGGATAAAGTTATACTCCTATCTTTCCGATGAGAAGAGGTGCTATGGCTCACATACTGATCGTCGAAGATGACATCAACCTCGGGCAGATCATCTTCCAGGAGCTCAAGGCCAATAACCACATGGTTGAGCTGGTGGAGAACGCGGAAGCGGCCCTGGCCCGGGTGGGCAAGTACATCTACGACCTCATCATCACCGATCTCAAGTTGCCTGGCATGGACGGCATCGAGCTCCTGAAGAAGGTCAAGGGCTCGAACCAGTCCACCATGGTCATCGTCATGACCGGGTACGCCTCGGTGGACACCGCCGTAGTGGCCATGAAGAACGGGGCGCAGGACTTCATCCAGAAGCCCTTCGGTCTCCACGAGATCGTCCAGAAGGTGGACGACGCGCTGGCGATCAAACGGATGAAAAATGAGATCGACTACCTCCGGCACACCCAGGAAAACATCATCTACCGGACATCAGACATAATCGGCGTCAGCATTCAATTAAAGAAGGTCCTGCACATGGCGGAGAAGGTGGCAAAGGCCGACTCCACCCTCCTGCTCACCGGCGAGACCGGGGTGGGCAAGGGGCTCCTCGCCGGCGCCATCCACCACAACTCGAACCGCGCTTCAGGCAACTTCGTGCAGGTCAACTGCGCGGCACTTCCCCAGAACATCCTCGAGAGCGAGCTCTTCGGCCACGAGAAGGGGGCCTTTACCGGTGCGGTGAAAACGAGGATCGGCCGTTTCGAACAGGCCAACATGGGGACCATTTTCCTCGACGAGATCGGGGACATGGACATGGCCCTGCAGTCGAAGATCCTGCGCGTCATGGAAGAGCGCGAGTTCGAACGCCTAGGCGGGGAGCGGACCATCAAGGTGGACGTCCGGATCATCGCCGCGACGAACCAGGATCTCTATCGCATGGTCCAGGAAGGCAAGTTCCGAGAGGATCTCTACTACCGGATCAACGTGGTCAACATCCCCATCCCCCCGATCAGGGAGCGAAAGGAAGACATCGAACCCCTGGTTCGCTACTTCATGAGGAAGTACTCGCTGGAGTTCAACAAGCCGGATCTGGACATCGACAGCTCAGCCCTGAGCATCCTCAAGGCGTATGATTGGCCGGGGAATGTTCGCGAGATCCGCAATTGCATCGAGCGGGCGGTCCTGCTCGCGGAAGACAGGGTGATCCGGCCCTGCGACATATCGGTCCACGGCGAGCACCGCCTCGAGGTCAGGGACGGCGGTAACGGAGGGCTCTCTTCCCTGGCCTTGAATGAGAAAGAGATCATCCTGGACGCGCTCAAGAAAAACGACTGGGTCCAGAAGGACGCAGCCACCATGCTGGGGATCAGCAAGCGAGTCATCCACTACAAAATCCGGAAATACGGGATCACCCATCCCAGGTGGATCAAGAACCGATAACGTCCAAGAAAAGCGATGCAATGTCCGGGTCCAGGCTCTTGCCCGACTCGGCGCAGAGCTCCCTGAGCGCATCCTGTCCGCTCATCTGAAAGCGATAGAGCCTCGGCGTGGTGATGGCGTTGTAGGTGTCGACCACCCGCATGGCCCGAGCGCCCAGCGGGATCTCACTGCCCTTGAGCCCTCTGGGATACCCGCTGCCGTCAATGTTCTCGTGGTGGTGCATCACGATGTCGGTGTCGAGATCGAGCACGATCACCCCTTTAAGAATCTTCGCCCCGATAAAGGTGTGTGTGCCGATCCGCTTCATGTCGAACGGGGTGATCTCACCCTTGGTGAATACCGAGGTCGGAATCCCGAGGTACCCGATGTTGGCGACCATGGCGGAGTTCGCCCACCGTGACGCCTGGGCATCACCCTTGCCCATTTCCCGGGCCAGGGTGAACATCTGATCCGCCACCCGGATCGAGTACCCCATGGGGTACCCCGCCCTCAGGTCGCTCAGGACGGAGGCGGCGGTGAGTATCCCCAGATACCAGTTGCGGATATCGTGGTCCAGGCCCAGTGCCACGGCCCAGGCAGGGGTGAGATAGGTGACGATCCAGTCGGCGATGTCACCGGGCAGCCCCTGGCTGGAAAGATGGCCCAGCTCGCGCCCGCGCCAGGTCACCGGCGTTCCCGGAGGATCGTGTCGGATGGAGATCTCCCCGGCCTGGCACTGGATCCTCAGCAGATCGAGGAGCTCGTTGAGCGCGTCGGCATGCGGGCCGGAGCCGATGATTCGCTTCATCTGCAACTCGAGTGAAAGATTGGTCTGCCGTAAAGTCCCGGTCTGAGAATACCTCGCCTGGCGCAGGCCGTTCTTCCGGGCATACGACAGGGCCTGGTGGGCCGAGTTGACGAGCCCTTTCGCATCCTGGGCCTCATCGGGCAGGGTAGCCACCCCCATGGTCAGGTTCTCGAAGAGCTCCTCTCCGAGCTTGGCAGCGGCGTTGTTGAGTGCGGTGAACGCATCCGCCGAGGAGCACCCGGGGAGGATCACGAAAAAGCTCAGCTCCTCATACCTCACCACCTTGTCGTAGCGCCTGAGCCCCTCCTGTATCTTCCTTGCGAGGAGCTTCAAGGTCCTCACCCCTTCGTTGACGTTCTGGTAAAGACCGAACCGGTCCAGATCGTTGATCTCCAGGATCGCTACGCTCAACGGGAAGGACTGGCGCTTGGAGAGCTCTTCATACTGGTTCAGGATATCCAGGAGCACGTGCTTCTGGGGCACATCCATGCGGATGTCCAGAACCTCGTCGTAATCCGGCTCCGGGCTGATGACCTGTTGGAGGATGTTCTCCGAGCCCAGGAGCAGGTGCTTGATGATGATGAGGTCGTTTATGTCGAACGACGGACCGTTCTTGCGGAAGAGCTCGAGACAGCCGATGATCTTCGTATCTTTGTAGATGGGAAGGGCTATCATGGATTGGAACGCGATGGGGAGCTCGTACGGCTCCAGGCCCGTTTCCGTTACATCAGGGATGAGAAGAGGCTTGGCAGTATCACGGACGGCGAAGGTGAAGAGATCGCCCTTGTCGATGTTTTCGGGAATCTTGCCCTGCAGCCCCCGGCAGAACCAGGCTTTCTGTGGCTCCCAGACATAGACGAGCGCAACATCGAACGAGGTGACGTGCTCCACGAAGTTCAGGAAGAGATCCGAGATCTTCTCCACGCGGACATCCACCTCGGAGAGAAGCGATACCTGGAAGAGCAGGGGTATCACTCCGGCGTTGTGCTTGATGAACTCAGGGGAAAGTTCCAACGTCTGGTCGATAAAGAAGCCTGTCAGTTTTTCACTACACATGGTGTCCTGTTTGCTCCCCATACTCATATCATCAACATGAATCGTTCAATTACACTGCGCAGTGCAAGCAATCCCAGTAGGCCTCGAATTCCCTGCATGCCCTCTTCAGTTCGGTAATGCCCCGAATTCCAAGTCTGCCGAGCTGTTCAAGGATTTCTCTTCGTGTCAGCTTCACTGCTGCCCTGCCGGTTTTTATTTGCTGAGCTGATTTAGCAAACATGGTGCCACACGTAATTGCTTTAATATATTCCGGTATAACATGTAGTTATATTACGCATGCCCATGCGCGCTATAGGACCGCTTGGGATGGAAGAACTTTTCTTACTTTTTATAAGAAAGAAATTTCATACAGGCGGGCGGCTGTTCGCTCGCCGAATCCAGCCGGAAGACTCCGGTTTAGATGCTCATCTGATCGAAGCGCGCATGCCCATGATCCACAGCAGGGCGAAATATACCGCCGCTCCCAGTGCGATGGACGAAAAGAGCAGGGACAGACTCGTAAGCGAAAGTCCTCCGGCCCAGAAATTCATGCGCACGAACCACAGCAGCCCGGCTCCCATGACGGCCACGGCCCCGGTCATCTTCCCCACGGCCGTCCATATCCCCGAGCCCACGCGTATTCCCTGCCGGGAGAGGATCCGGTAGAGCATGAGCATCTGGAGGGTAACGGAGACGCTGCTCGCCAGCGCGATCCCCGCGTATCCGAGCAGGGGCATGAGCGCGACGCTCAAGAGCGCGTTGATCACCAGCGAGATCCATGCCGTTCTCACCACCCGGCCGGCCTGCTGCATGGCGTAGAGGGTCTGAGTGAGCACCCGGGACACCCCGATCGCACACAGGCCCAGTGCGTACATGCGCAAGGCCTGTGCCGCCGCGGCCACGTCCTGCGGTCCGAAGGCCCCCCGCATGAAGAGGATGGCGAATATGGGCTCTGCAAGCGCGATGATCCCGATGGTCGCGGGTATGGTGAAGAGCAGGACCGCCACGAGCGACTCTCCCGTGAGGGTCTTGAGCGCCCCGCCGTCCGTCCGTGCATGGGCGGAGCTCAAGGTGGGGAGCATCACGTTGCTCACGGCAAAGGCAAAGAGCCCCAGGGGCAGCTCCACGATGCGGTTGGCGTAGTAGAGGTACGACACGCTGCCGGTTGAGAGCATCGATGCCAGTACCGTGCCGATGAACACGTTGAGCTGGTAGACCGAGGCGCCCACCGCCGCCACTCCCATGAGCCTTAGCACCTGCCTGAGCCTCGGGTTCAGGAAGCCCGTCGTGAAGCCCAGCGAAACCTTGAGTTTCTTCAGGGGAACAATCTGCACGAGCACCATGGCCAGGCCGCCCAGGATCACGCCCCAGGCAAAGGCGTCAGCCGGGGAGGAAAAGACCGGGAACAGGACGTGGAAGAGCACCGGCACCCCAATCATGAAGACGTTCAGGACGATGGGCGCACCGGCCGGGGCCGTGAAATGCCCCAGCGAGTTGAGCACCCCCATGATCAGCGCACCGATGCCGATGAGCAGGATGAAGGGGAACATGATGCGCGTGAGATGAACGGCGGCCTCGAAGGCCTCGCTTTCGAGGAACCCCGGCGCGATGAGGGTCACCAGCAAAGGCGCGGCGATCTCGCCGATGATTACCAGGCCGGCCAGGGAGAAGAACAGCAGGGTGAACACCCCTCGAGTGAGCTCGATGGCCCGGTCCAGACCGTCCTTTTCCCGGGTTTCGACGAACACGGGAACAAAGGCCACGCTCACCGCGCCCTCGGCCATGAACCGTCTCAGGAGGTTGGGTATCCTGAAGGCCACGATGAACGCATCGGCGAGGAAGCCCGCGCCGAGCAGCCAGGCCATGACCATGTCGCGGACGAATCCCAGAACGCGGCTTATTCCCGTGAGCCCGCCGACGGCCGCTATCTTGCGCTTCGTGCTCCTCTTCATGTGCCCGCCAGAGACTCCTGCGAGATCATTGGCGGTTTCCCGGGTCGTCCTTCACCTCGGCGCGTACACGCACGACCTTACCGGGAAGATCCTTGAGGTCGGTCTCGAAGCGTACGTAGCCATGGACGATTCCCCGGGATGTACCGCTGGAGAGGGTGATGCCGAGGGTTTTCTTCTGGCCGGGCTCGAGAACGAAAGGCTCCGTGAAGTCGAGGGAAAGGAGGGCGGGCGGCTTCGCATCGGCCGACACGACCTTCAAGGGCTCCTTCCCGAGGTTCTCGATATCGATCTTGCAAACGAAGGTCCCGTTCTGCGGGATCTTCCCGAAATTTACCGTCCTGGGTGTGACCTTCAGGACCTCGACCACCTTTGCCTTCAGGGTGAAGGTTACCCGTTCCTTCCGGGGGTCGTTGGTGTTCACCCGGATCTGCTTGTTGATCTCTCCGGTATAGGCTGCAGTGGACATCTTCACCAGGATCCTGCCCGTTGCACCTGGCTCTATGGTCTGCCCGCCCGGGGCAGAGATGTCGACCCCTCAACAGGACTCGATCGTGAACGTGAGAGGCTCGTCGCCGACGTTCTGTAGCAGGAACTCGTGCACGAGGTCCACGCCCTGGGGCACCTCGCCGGCATCGAAAAGCGCGTCTTTTGCAAGGGCGCCGGGAGCGCACCAGGATATCCGGGGGAAAAATACGGCTACGGCGGCGAGCACGAGCGCCGCCAGGATCGCCCGTGAACCGAAGAATCTCTCCATGTTCTTACCTCCGCAACCATTGAGCTAGCACACTTCCGGCCGGGTTTCCACCGGCAATACGAGGGCGCCGGTGCTTCCTCCTGTTGACATTTCGGCGCCCAGGTAATAGATTTTTCCCCATGCGTGGGAAACTGGAACAGCCCAGAGGACTTATCGAGATCATCTCCGTGGAAGTTGAGCGAATCGACGGCGAATACGGTGAGCTCTGGCTCAGCTACGAATACAACTGCCCTGCCGGCGAGTACAAGTCCGCCATGGTACTCCCGATCAGCAGCTCCAAGGACATGACGAACCTGTTCTTCAGAGAGCTCATGAACGAGGCCCGGCACCTCTCGGAAATGGAGAACAACGAGATATGCGCCGTGGGGTTCAACGTGGCGAACAAGATCGACAGCATGCTGCCCATCAAGAACCTCTGCCAGCGGGTGATCGACGTGCTCCAGACCGACGGTCCCCTGCACGAGAACCGGGAGTACATCGATCTGTGCACCGCCGGCTTCCATTTCAAGGATCCGGGGGCGAGCCTCTCGTCCATGAGCTTCGACGACCGGTTCCGCACCTTCATGTCGCGGGCCCGCACCAAGATGGACCAGGGATATTACACGATTGCGGCCGACGACCTGGAAAAGGCCAACATCCTGTGCTCCACCTCTCCGCTCATCCACAAGCTCATCGGCATCTGCCATCGGGAGCTCGGACACCTGGACCTCGCCCTGGAGATGTTTACCCGGGCCGCAGAGCTGGGTGATCGCGAGAGAGACACCTACCTCTATCTTTCCGAGATACACTTCTTCCTCAACAACATGGAAGAGGCCTCGCGCATCCTGGAAAAGATGCTCCGGGAGTATCCGGACGATATCCGGGCATTGGTGGAGCTGGCCAACATCCGCTACCAGATGGACTCCGAGTACCTGGATATCCTGGACAGGGCCTTTTCCCTGGACCCGGAAGCCACCAGGACGAACATACTCCAGACCTTTGTCTTCAAGAAGATGACCCCCTCCCGCAACCGGAGAACATCGCTGGAAAGGGCCTCTTCGCTGCTGAAGATACCGGAGCATACCATCCGCCTGCTCGCGTCTAGCAACCGGATTCCCGCCCGCACCATTCCCGACAGCGGCGAGCTGATCCTCGACGAACGGGAGCTGCAGTCGTGGGCCTCTGTATACAGGAGATACAATCTGCTTGAAGATGAAATCCAGAGAGTTACCGCCACCCCTGCGGGGCACAAGAACCAGAGCATGGCTGTACTGCCCTGAGGACTCCCTCCGGGGCCTGCGCCCCGTTGTCGTTCTCTGTCACGGAATTCCAGGCGGAAAGCCCGACCCGAACGACCGGGGGTACCTTGCCATGGCCGGGGAGCTCACGGCCGAGGGGTACTGCTGCGTTCTCTTCAATTTCCGGGGCTGCGGTTCCTCAGAGGGCAACATCGACATGGAAGGGTGGTACGAGGACCTGTGCTCGGTGGTCTCCCGGGTATACGACACCCCGGGCATCGACCCTTCCTCCATCCACTGTGTGGCCTTCTCTGCGGGCGGCGCCATCGCGGCCAGGCATGCGGCAACGGAGCAGCATCTCAAGAGCCTGTTGCTCATGGCAACCCCCGAGAATTTTGCCGATATCATTCCTCCCGATGCAGGCACGCTACGCGAGCACTTCCTCGGGCTCGGCCTCATCAGGGACGAGGGCTTTCCACACGATCTCGAAAAATGGTACCAGGGTTTTATCAATCTCAGGCCGGGAAGGCACCTGCCCTTCGTTTCGCCCCGGCCCGTGTGTATCGTGCACGGAGATGAGGACGAGACCGTGCCCCCGGAGCATGCGGAAAGGCTCTATGCAGCGGCCTGCCATCCCAAGCGGCTCATCAAGCTCCCGAAGGCTGGCCACCAGCTCCGGAAAGACCCCAGGGCCATGCCCATCATCAGGGATTGGCTCAGGGAAGTACGCTAGAGAGACTTTAAGAAACGATGGACGACCTTTCCTCCATGGACAACCACTACTACCCGCTCTTTGCCGACCTCAGGGACCGGCTCGTGGTGATCGTGGGCGCGGGCCTGGTGGCGCAGCGCAAGATCGAGCCCCTGTGCAGGGCGGGGGCCCGCGTAAGGGTGGTTTCTCCGGAGATGACCGGCGGCATCGCCGCCAGGGATGACCTGGAGCTCGTGCGCAGGAGCTACGAGCCAAAGGATCTCGACGGCGCCTTCCTCGTGATCGCGGCAACCGACGACGACGAGACGAACCTCGCGGTCAGCCGGGACGCCAATGAGCGGCACATCTTCTGCAACGTGGTGGACCAGCCCCGGCTGTGCAGCTTTATCGTCCCCTCGATCGTGGAGAAAGGGCCCATCAAGATCGCCATCTCCACGGGCGGGGTATCGCCGGCGCTCTCCAAGAGAATGCGGATCGAAATCGACAGGCTCCTGGGAGACGAGTTCGCAACCCTTGCCCTCATCATGGGCAGGATCAGGCCCATCGTGCTCTCGGGTGAAGGAGGCCACGAGAACCACAAGCGGATATTCGAGGTACTCATCGATTCCGAGCTGCTCGAGGCCATCCGCGCAAACGACCGCGAGCTTGCCGAGCGCATCCTCTTCGAGGCGCTCGGAGAGCACGTCGGCCTCGAGGGGATCTTTCCGTGATCATCGGCGCTGTAGTCCTGCTGTATGCCCTCGCGGGCATCGGGTTCATCATCTACCTCTTCTGGAGAAGGCCCGGGGCGGTCCTGACCGCCCGCATCCTGTTTTCGGCGGGGGCAGCGCTGCACCTTCTGTTCACCCTCTTCCTGGCCTTCCAGACAGGCAGGCTGCCGCTGGCCTCACCCGCACAGGCAGCCAGCATGACGATCCTCCTGGCCTCGCTGATCTTCATGCCGCTGATCTTCAGGAGGTCAACCGCGGTCCTGGGCGCCTTTTTCCTGCCCGCCGCGACCTGTGCGATCGGGATGACGGCGCCCCGTCTCCAGGAAGGGACTGCCGCTGCTGAGTCGCTGCTGCACGCGTGGTACCCCCTGCACACCGTGAGCGTGATCGCGGGCGAGGCCCTGTTTGCCGTCGCCTTCATCGCCTCCGTCGCGTACCTGGTCCACGAGCGAATCATCCGGCGAGGCCGGATCTACCTAAGCGTCTCGAGCCTGCCTCCCCTGAAGCTCCTGGACGGCATCCTCTCGATCTGCCTGGGTCTGGGGTTCGTAGCCATCTCGGCGGGCATGGTCTTCGGAGCCCTGTGGGCCGCGAGCCTGGGCGTGGAG
>JBASVF010000358.1:0-3242 GCA_049275795.1 Desulfomonilia bacterium | reverse complement strand
GTGGTAACCGGGACCATGAAGCAGGGGGTGTTCCAGGAGGACCAGGAGGTTGAGGTCCTGCCCGCCGGCCGAAGTGCCCGCGTGAGGAACATCCAGGTGCACGGCCAGGAGACCGACCGGGCCCAGGCCGGCATGCGCACCGCCATCAACCTCCAGGGCTTCTCACGCGAGGAGGTCGAGCGGGGGCAGTGGGTCGTGCCCGTGGGCGTGTTCAAACCCACGAGGCTCATGGACGCCCGGCTCGACCTGCTGGACAAGCCCCCCAGGGGCGAGGTCAAGATTCACCTGGGAACGGCCGAGCTCACGGGCGAGCTGAGCATGCACGAGGTGGACGGCCTCGCCGTGGCGAGGATCCGCCTGAAGGAGCCGGTCATCGCGGCATCTGGCGACAGGTTCATCATCCGGAGCATCTCCCCGGCAAAGACCATCGCCGGGGGCATGGTCATCAACCCCTCGCCGCACCGGAGGTTCTCGCCCGATATCGCCAGGGACCTGCTGAGCGACGAGAGGCCGCGCCAGGTGGCGGGCATGGTCCGCGACGCGGGCTTGAGGGGCATATCTCGGAAAGACCTGGCCGCGGTCTTCGCCGAAGAGCCCTCTTCCCTGGACAAGACCCTGTCCGAGCTCCTGTCTTCCGGGCGGATCGTCCGCTTCGACCCGAACAATGATCTCTACGTATTCGAGGCGAACGCTCGGTCGCTCAAGGAGATGATGCTCGCAAAGGTGAAAGAATACCACGAGCAGCATGCCTCCTCGTCCGGGATCTCCCGCGAGCATCTCCGCTCGTCACTCAAGGGGAGCGTGGATCCCAAGCTCTTCCACAAGCTCCTGACCGACCTGGTAAAGAAGGGCGAGCTCCAGGAGGTCGGCCCGGACATCCGCGCAAAGGGGTTCACCCCCTCGCTGGGAGACGCCATGGAGGCGGTTGGGGAAAGGGTCTACGCCGTGCTCTTGAAGAGCGGCGTCGAACCCCCCAGGATCCAGGAGATGGCCGAGAAGCTCTCCATCGACCTCAAGCAGATGGATGAAGTGCTCGGGTTCCTCGTCAGACAGGGCAGGCTCGTCAAGGTCAAGGACGACATGTACATCACGGATGCTGCGGACGCGGGAATCAAGGAGAAGGTCCGCAAGTTCATCTCCGAGCACGGGTCGATGGAGCCTTCGGACATGAAGCAGGTCGTCGGAGTGAGCCGCAAGTACGCCATTCCCTTCCTGGAGTACCTCGACCGCACCCGCTACACGGTTCGGGTGGGCAACGTCCGGAAGCTGGGCCAGGGAAAATAACTCTTTCCCCTCCCCGTATTCCTGGTGCCGGTCACTGCATTCGCGTGCCGGTATGCTTGGGCTGAAACGATCGGATGAGACGCACCCTGTCCTTGAGCTTGAGGCTCAGGTAGAGCGGGCTCAGGATAAGCGCACGAATGATCTCTCTCGTGGTCATATGCACCATCCTCGCCATCGGTTTGATACGCTTTAATATGCTTAAAGCATGCCATGATGGAAAGGATGAAGGAAAACCGGCTGCTGCTCCGGCGCGCCGCGGCATTTCCCCGCTTTGCCGGGCCGAGTGTTGCGATTACTGACAGATGTGTTGGCAAAATGCAACAGCAGCCGGGGAACAGCTTGTCCAGCCCGTCTGTGCGGGCGGCGGCTCATGGGCGGGTATCAGCGCTCTCCGTCCGCGGCCTCGCAGGAGCGGGCGATAAGCTCGTCGAGATCATCGCTCAAGGGGACCCCGGGGTAGTTCTCTCTCACATACTTGAAGCGGCTGCATGCAGCCTGGTATTTCTTTTTCTTGAGGTAGAACTTGCCAATGTACACGTAGTGCTCCGCCAGGACGCTCTTGGCCTCGGTGAGCCGCTCCTGGACCTCGCGGGCGTACGGCGAGCCCGGGTAGGAGGTCAGGAAGGTGTCGAAGGTCTGGATGGCGCGGACCGTCTCGGTCTGATCACGGTCTGGAGAGCTGATCTGCTTGAAATGGGACATGCCGATCCGGTAGAGGCTGTAGGCTGTCTGGGGATCGGTGGGATAGAGCAGGCGGTACTCTTCGTAGCTCTGGAGCGCGGAGGCATAGTCTTCCTTTTCATAGTAGAGGTCCGCGGTGGCCAGGAGCGCCTTCTTGGCGAGCTCGTGTGCGGGGTAGTAGGTGCGGACCTCCAAGTACTTCTCGGCGGCCTCCTCCACCTTGTTTTTCTCGGCGAGCTCGACCGCCTCCTGGAACAGTTCCTGGGCGGAGCGGGGCTCGAGCTGCTCGTGGGCGCAGCCCCACGCGCTAAGCAGTAGGACCGATACGAGACAGACGAGCAAGGGGTTCTTCATATCCTTGGCTCCTTATGACAAAACAGCGCAGACATCAAGGGGCGATCTCGTAGACGGTCGCGTTGCTGATGGTCAGGACATAGATGGTCTTTTCCACGGACCCGTCGCTGGAGAACGAGGTCGAGCCGGTAAGGCCTGGATAGCCCTCGAGGGAAGAGATGAGGTCACGCAGGGTCTCTCGCGGAACGGAAGGCCCTTCCAGGAGGTTCTGCAGGATGGTGGCCGTATCGCAGGCGCTAGCCTCCCACACGGAGGGATTGTAGCCAAAGGTGTAGTAGAATTGGTCATTGAACTCCTGGACATAGTCGAGCTTGGAGCTGGCAAAGAACCCGCTCACGAATACGGACCCTTCCACGTACCTGCCTCCTACCCGGAGGAAGTCGGGGGAGTCCCAGAGGGTGGGGCCGAACAGCCGCACGCCCTTGATGTTGAGGTAAGGCAGGTACGAGGCCACCATGGCTGCGTTTATGGCCGTGTCGGGTATGAGCAGGGCTTCGAAATCGGGCGGCTCGTCCTTGGAAAGGTGCGCGACGAGCTTCTGTACCGCGTCCTTGAAGTCCACCAGGTCAGGCGAGTAACCGACCGTGCGCACGACGCTGATCCCATGCCCGGGTGCACGGGCGGTGAAGCTCTGGGCAAAGGAGTTCCCAAAGGCGTCGTTGGGGTGGAAGATGGCGAAGCGGTGGATTTTCATGTCTGCCGCGGCCCGAAGCAGGGCATCGGATTGAATATCGATGGAAATGAAGTTGCTGAAGCAGTATGAAGCCTGGCCCGGGACCACCTCGGCGCGGGTGAAGAGAAACGCGGGTATGCCCCTGCTGCGCGCCTCCCTGCAGGCGATGCTCCCGGCGGATTCGCCGATCGGACCGATGATGGCCACGATGTTCTCGCGGGTGTCGAGTTCCTCGATGATGGAGGCGATG
>JBASVF010000357.1:0-2346 GCA_049275795.1 Desulfomonilia bacterium | reverse complement strand
AAAGACTCGCTCGGTGGTATACTTTCACTTTCCTATTTTTGGTACCCTTTATCATTCCCAGAGACACCGGGCTCATTCCCAGGTTGGCGGCATGTCGCATGTAAGGCGTACAAGCGAGCCGGGATCCTATGGGGCAGGTATCGATGAAGAGAGAGCATGCGTACACTGAACTGGAGAACCGGATCAGAGAGCTCGAGCATGAACTCCTCCATGCACAGGAAGCTGCGCGCAAGAGTGAAAAACGCTACCGTGACATCCTGGATAAGATGCAGGAGGCCTACTACGAGGTTGATCTCAAGGGCAATTTCACCTTCTTCAACTCCTCGGCGGTAAAGGGGCTCGGGTACACGAACGAAGAGATGCAGGGCATGAACTTCCGGAAATTCGTCGATCATGAGAACGCCCGGAAGCTTCTCCAAGTATACCATAGGGTGTTTGTCACGGAAAGGCCCGTGACCGGGTGCGACTGGGAGGTCATTACCAAGAATGGAGAAAAGTTCCCGGTCTCGTCTTCCGTGTCGTTGAAATACGACGAGCACGGCAACCCGGTGGGGTTCCAGGGCATCGTCCGGGATATCCGTGAGCGCAAGCAGGTCGAAGAGGCATTGAGGCAGAGCGAGGAGCGCTACCGCAACATCCTCAACGACATGCAAGAGGCCTACTACGAGGTGGATTTCGAGGGCAACCTCCTGTTCTTCAACCTTCCCGCCATGATCCGCCTGGGTTACAGCGATGAGGAGATGAAGTCCATGAACTTCCAGCAGCTCACGGACGAGGTCAACGCCCGGAAACTCTTCAAGGAGTACTCCAAGGCGTTCCTCACCGGAAAGCCGATTACCGGCCTGGAATGGGAGGTCATCACCAAGAACGGGGAGAGGATTCCGGTCGAGTCATCTGCATCCCTGAGGTACGATGCTGCCGGTAATGCCGTTGGGTTCAAGGGAATCGTCCGTGACGTGAGTGAGCGGTACAAGGTTCAGGACGCTCTTCGCCGCAGCGAGGAGAAGTATCGCACGATCCTCGAGAGCATCCAGGAAGGCTACCTCGAGCTCGATCTCGCAGGCAACGTGGTGTTCTTCAATAACTTCTCCTGCAGGATGCTCGGGTATTCCAGCACCGAACTCCTGGGAATGAATTACCGGGTGTTCACCACCCCGGAGACAGCCAACTACCTGTACGATGTTTTTCACAGGATATACCTGACAGGTCAGCCGGGTGCGGCGGTAGACTACGAGGTGGTCCGGAAAGATGGGGGGAGGAGGATCCACGAGCTGTCAGCCTCGCTCATCAGGGATCCGTCAGGGTTGCCTGTCGGGTTCCGGGGAATCGCCCGGGATATCACGGAGCGCAAGAAGGCCGAAGAGGCCTTGAGACAGAGCGAAGAACGGTGGCAGTTCGCCCTGGAAGGCGCGGGAGATGGGGTGTGGGACCTGAACCTCAAGACAGGCGTTACGTTCCGCTCTCGGCGATGGAAAGAGATGCTGGGGTATGGCGAGCACGACATAGCGGATACCATGGAAGAATGGTACCGTCTCGTGCATCCCGAGGATCGTGAGGAGATCGACCGGAACCTCGAAAAGCACCTCAGGGGCGAGACCCCCGTGTTTAACAGCGAACACCGCATGCGATGCTCGGACGGGTCGTACCGGTGGGTCCTCGATCGGGGAAAGGTCATCGAGTGGGATAGAGACGGTTCGCCCCTGCGCATCATCGGCACCCAGACCGACATCAGCGAAAGGAAGCATGCCGTAGAGGTGCTCAAGCAGAGCGAGGAGCTCTACCGGACCATCTTCGAGCACACGGCCACGGCCAACATCATCGCGGACGATGAGACCACCATTCTCCTGGCCAACTCCAGGTTCGAAAAGCTCGTGGGCTATTCGAAACAGGAGCTGGAAGGAAAGATGAAGTGGACATCCTTTGTCGAGGGCAAGGACCGGGGGCGGATGATCCAGTATAATGCCCAGCGAATCGCCGATCCCGGATCGATGCCCGGCACCTATGAGTTCATGGGTGTCCTGGGATCGGGAGAACGGAAAAATTTCTACATCAGCGTGGCCATGATTCCGGGGACCAACCAGAGGATCGTCTCCCTCGTGGACATCACGGACCGCAAGAAGGCAGAGGAGGCCCTGAGGCAGAGCGAGGAGCGGTTCAGGGACATGGCGAGGCTCATGCCGGAGACCGTATTCGAGACCGACGAAAAGGGCGTGCTCACCTTTGCCAACGAGGCGGCCTTCGAGAAATTCCAGTATTCACTCCAGGATCTGGATTCTGCCGCCAGTCTGCTGGATATGGCGGCACAGGAGGAAAGGGAACGGGTGTACGACCATTTCTCCCGGATCT
>JBASVF010000356.1:0-3378 GCA_049275795.1 Desulfomonilia bacterium | reverse complement strand
ATTGCGCTGATGAGCGTGGTGCGGGGATTCCTCAGGAACAGGAACACCGCTACGACCGCCAGGATCGAACCGATGACGAGGTGTTCCTTGACCTGGTCCATGGAGTCCCTGATGAACAGGGACTGGTCGAAGGCAACCTGGAGCTTCATACCGTCGGGAAGGGTCTTCTGGATGCGTTCGAGCTCGGCCTGGATCCGGTCGACGACCTCCACGGTGTTGGTGCCCGTTTGCTTCTGGATGCCGATGCCGATAGCCGGCTCGCCGTTGAACAGGGCACGGGAGCGCCGCTCCTGCATGCCGTCCTCAACCCGGGCGATATCCCTGATCCGCACGGTCGAACCCAGGTAGGAGGCGATGATGAGATCACCGAAGTCGCGGACCTGCCTGAGCGAGCCGCGCACCTTGATTGAGTACTCCTTGGTGGTGCTCTCGATGCGGCCCCCGGGCAGCTCGATGTTCTCGCGCCTCAGGGCCAAAACGAGGTCTCCCGGCGCTATGCCGTACGCCTTCATCCTCTCGGGATCGACCCAGATGCGTATCTGCCTCTTCTGCAGGCCCGCCATGACGAGTGCACCCACGCCCTCGATCTTCTGGAGCTGCTCCTTGAGGACCTCGTCCACGTAGGTGGACAGCTCGAGCTGCGATCTCTTTCCCGAGAGCGCGAGCCAAACGACGGGGTCCGACTCGGGATTGATCTTCTGGATGACGGGCTCGATGATGTCATCGGGCAACTCCGATCTGACCGCCGCGATCTTTTCCCGCACATCCTGGACCGCCAGGTCGATGTCCCGCTCCAGGACGAATTCGACGATCACGCTGGAGAGCCCGTCGATGCTCAGCGAGTTGATGGACTTGACCCCATTGATGGTGCTGATCGCCTCCTCGATGCGGTCGGTGACATCGATGTCCATGATCTCCGGGCCTGCGCCGGGAAGCCCGGTGGTGATGCTGACCAGCGGGAAATCCACCCTGGGATACAGATCCACACCGATTTCGGGGTAGCTCACCGCGCCTAGGACCACGAGCGACAGGATGAACATGGTGGCAAGTACCGGCCGCCTGATGGATGTGTCGGAAATCCACATGCCCGCCTATCCTTCCCCCCTAGTCGACCACGTTGACCATGGCGCCGTCGAAGAGGGTGTTCTGTCCCACCACGATGAGGCTCTCTCCTCCCGAGAGCCCCTCGATGACCTCCACCTCCTCACCGTACTTCTCACCGATCTTCAGATACCTCTCCCTGGCCTTTCCTCCTTCCTCGATGAAGACCCTCACCTGCGAACCGTCGTAGAGGATCGAGGTGATAGGGATCACCACGACATCCCTGGGCTCGGTGGTATAGAGCGAGGCCTTTGCGAAGAGGCCCGGCTTGAGTCTCTCGGAGGGGTTTTCGACGATGGCCTCAGCCTTGAGCGACCTGGTCCTCTCATCCAGGCTGGGGTAGATGACGGAAAGGGTCCCGGTAAATACGCTCCCCGGGAAGGCGTCCACGGTGAAGTTCACCTCCTGGCCCTTTTCCAGGAATCCCACGTCCTTTTCCGTTACCGCAAGCGAGAGCTTCAGCGGGTCGATCTGAACGATGGCAAGGAGGGGCATGCCGGCCGTGACGAGCTCGCCGGGAGTTACCCTTCTCATTTTGACGACCCCGGTCATGGGAGAGCGGATGACCGTCTTGGAAAGCCTTTCCCGCGCGAGAGACAGGGCGGCGTCGGCACGGTCCACGTCCTGTGCGGCCACGGTCAGGCGGGTGGATATCTCTTCGAACTGCTGCACCGAGACACTGCCCTTCTTAACCAGGGACTGCATTCTCCCGTGCTCTGTCCTGAGGTTGGCAAGCGCCGCCTTGGCCTGCTTGAGCGCGGCCTCGGCATTCATTACGTCCAGCCGGTAATCCGTGTCGTTTATCCGCGCCAGGACCATTCCCTTGGTCACCGGTGTACCCGCATCGACCAGGAGCTCCTTGAGCACGCCGTTGACCTCCGAGGACACGATCACCTCGCTGAAGGGCTCCAGGGTCCCCATGATCCCGATGCTGGGTCTCACGGTCTTGTGTTCGACATAGTGGATCCTCACGTTGTGGATCTTTCCGTCACCGGCCTCCTGCTCCTGTGCCAGACAGCCCGAAAACAGCGCTGCCATGCACGCTGCTATGGCGGCGAGTCTCAGGATCCCCCACGCACGGGAGGAAAACTTCAGGGAGGCTCCTTCACGGCGGGGCTTCCTTCGGATTGCCATGGGATCCCTCATGTTCAGGGAACCAGCCCTTCCCGGATGTAATCGATGAACGCATCCAACCTTCCCCCGCTCGCCAGCGAGTTGGGCATGGAGATCATGAGTATGGTGCCTTTCTCCACGGCCCCCATGCCAAAGAACAGGGGCATCAGCTCCTGGCACGGAGGGATGGCCCACCCGTAGTTGCCGAAGAAGCCCGCTCCCTGCATGTATTCCACCGGCACGTATCCCAGGTTCGAGATGACCGCCGTCGTGTGGTAGCGTCCCGTTGCGTTCCTCACCGTTAGCTGCTTGTCGATGGAGCGACTGAGCATGCCCATGGACATGAAGGGGATGAGCCTGTCCCCCCAGTAGAGCTCGCCGTCCTTGCGTTCTTCGAGCTGCTGAGCCATGTCCCGGCGGATGTCCTTCGGGCCGGTTTCGGGTGTCGGGTAGAGGTAGATGAAATTCGTGAGGTTTCCAGTCGCCCTGATCCCTTCCTTCCTGGGTCTCAGGTCCACGGGGATGCTCAGTCGCACCCTGCCCTCTCCGTTCTTCCAGGCATACCGGGCGATCAGCACCGCCACCTGGCCCATGAGATTCTTGTACCGGCCGGGGATGCGGATATGCCGCCAGGTGACCCCGGTCTTGCCGGGCTCGGGCATTCCGGTCGGTGCAATGAATTCTGGAGGCGGCGGGGTTCTCCCCTTTTTCTGGAAGCTCTTGCACATCTCGAGCTCCGTGATCCGGCAATCGGAGCCGTTGACCGGAAGCCCGTTCAACGCACGGATGATATCCTCAATCCAATGCAGGGTGCCGCGCCCGTCCATAACCGCATGGTGCGTCCTGAAAACGATCCGGTGGGGATCGCCGTGCAGCAGGATCACCTCGCAGGTGGGCCCCTCTCGTGCGGGCAGCGACTCGTTCAGAAATGCCGGTCCCCCCTCGGGGCCCGATCCGTCCCAGCCGTTGCTGTCCATCTCCCTCACCCTGGGAGTGATACCCGAGTCCACCCAGCGGCTGAACGCCCAATGGCCCTTGAGCACCAGGCGGCTGCCTGGGTTCGCCTCGGAGGCGATTTCCACGGCCTTCTGCCATTTCTCGCGATCGAGCACGCCGGTCCCCTCCAGGATGAACTGGTTGGCAAAACCCGGCCGTTTCTCGTCG
>JBASVF010000355.1:0-19386 GCA_049275795.1 Desulfomonilia bacterium | reverse complement strand
ACGCTTGATCCCATTGCTTCCGTACTTCTTGCTCTTGTGCTTCCATTGCGTGTTGTTCTCCTCATGGTTTCTCTCATGAAAAGATCATAGGGCCTGTCATGCTGTATTTCTACTTCACCGCTGTAGTACTAGAACGGTAGTACTAGAACGAAAGAAGCGGTAGAAGATCGACTGGACCCGAACCCTCCCCCCGGCCGGTTCGCCTGTATCCGCACGAAACGGGCCATGGCTCTCTCTTGAGACGGGTTGTGGCCGATTCTCGTGAGAAAGGCCCGTGGTCGGCCGGCCTCGCCTCCCCTGACCCGGTTTTCATCTCCCTTCCAGGGATTTTCCTTGCCACGAAGGGGGCCTCGTGCTATTGTGGCAGCTGGTATTACCAACAGCCAACGAGGGGGCTACATGAAGGACCTGCTCAAGCCGATCAAGGCCGAAAGTCTCAAAGAGGTGTTCATCTCGAGGTTTGAAGACCTGATCCTCACGGGCAGGCTCGCCATCGGCCAGAAATTGCCCCCGGAGCGCGAGCTTGCGCTCCAGCTGGGTGTGAGCAGGCCCGTGGTGCACGAGGGGCTCGTGGAGCTTGCGGCAAAGGGGCTGGTGAAGCTCAGGCCGCGGGCGGGCGCCGTGGTGAGCGACTACCGCAGGGAGGGATCGCTCACCGTCCTGGAATCGCTCGTAAACTTCAGTCGCGACAGCCTCGACCCAGCCCTGCTCGAGAGCCTCATCCGGGTGAGGGCCCTGGTGGAGAACGAAACCGCCCGGCTCGCCGCCTCGAACCGCACCGAGGACCACCTCGAGACCTTCTGCAGGATCATCCGTGCCGAGGAGAGCGCCGCTCACAGCGACATCGAGCACATCAGCGGGCTCGACTTCGAGCTCCATCTCACTATCGCCGTGGCCTCGGGAAACCTCGTCTACCCGTTGCTCATCAACTCCTTCAAGCCCGTGTACCTGAACTTCACCTCGGTGTTCTTTTCCGACGCCCGGGTGATCCCGGAGACGGTTGAATTCCACCGGAGGCTGCTGTCGTCCATCGAGGCCAGGGACCCGGCCGGGGCGGCTGCGGTCATGACCGAGATGCTCGCCCGGGGTGAGCAGCGGCTCAAGGAGCTGCTCTGCCGGGAGCAGCAAAACTAGGAGGTGTACCATGGCAATGGCGCAGCAGGCCGCAGCGCGGCCCGGGATCAAGCAGCCCCGGAACCTCTCCCCGCGCATCCAGCGGCTCAGGGACTACTACTTCCAGGGCGCAAAGCGCGCCTGGAACAACGAGTTCACCGCGTGGAGCACGGGCACGCCCTGGGACGTGCAATTCGACGAGATGACCTTCTACATCGTGCCTGAGACCTACGCCTTCCTCCAGACCTTCCGTTCCTCCTTCAAGCAGGCGGCCAGGACCGTGGAGCTCCACCCCGACTTCTGGACCTGGAGCCTGCCGGAGCGCAAGGCCTGGTTCACCAGGAAGGTGATGGTGGAGCACGTGCCCGTAGAGATCCTGCCCGGAGATCTCATCGCGGGCGGTCGCTTCAATGTCCAGACCTCGATGTGCTGGACCAAGAGGGAGGCGAGGGCCCGCGACCGGCTCATCTACGGCCGGGGCGGGGCGCGCGCCTCCATGAAGTGGTTCCACGACCACGGCTACGGCAACGCCGGGGCCACCTCGGGCCACCTCATCCCGGACTACGACCGGGTGCTGAAGATCGGGTTCAGGGGGATCTCCGAGGACCTCAAGCAGCGTTACGAGCGTCTCGGCAGGCGGGAGAAGAAAGGGGAGAAGGGGGCGCAGCTGCGCGCCATGATGACCGCGGCCACCATGCCCAGGGACCTCGCCGCCCGCTACGCCCGGCTCTGCGAAAAGCTCGCCGGTGAAGAGAAGGACCTCGAGAGGAAGGCGGAACTCAAGACAATGGCAAGAAACCTCGAGCGGGTCCCCTGGGAGCAGGCGCGCACCTTCTGGGAGGCCGTGCAGGCGCTGTGGCTCACCCACATGCTCGTCATGAGCGACGAAAACTACCCCGGCCCGGGCGTGTCCTTCGGCAGGATCGACCAGTACCTGCTGCCCTACTGGGAGCGCTCGATCTCCGAGGGAATGGACCGCGAGTTCGGCAAGGAGATCCTCAAGTGCTTCTGGATCCATGCCAACACGGTCTATGACGCCATGATCCGCCTGGGCAACATGGGCATCACCTCGGGCTACGGCCAGCTCGTCACGCTCTCGGGCATGGGCCCGGGCGGCCGCGACATGACCAACGACCTCACCTGGACCATGCTCGAGGTGATCGACGAGCTCTCGCCCATTCTGGAACCCAAGCCCAACGTCCGGCTCCACCGGAACAGCCCGGATGAGCTGCTCGACAGGGTGGTCGAGATGATCTCCACGAGCCAGGGCTCGCCCTTCCTTCTCAACTTCGACGAGCGCTCCATGGCCGGGATGATGCTCGAGGCGAGGAAGGCGGGGGTCGAACACCTTATCAACGCCGGCAACGTCCACGACTATGCTCCCGTGGGCTGCCTGGAGAACACCATGGCGGGCAACGACCGCTCCGGCACCGTGGACAACAACCTGAACCTGCTCAAGGCCGTGGAGCTCGCGCTCAACGACGGAAAGGACTTCTTCGACTTCATCGACCCGATCACGGGCAAGAAGGAAAAGGCAAGGCAGGCGGGCCCAAGGACCGGCGGCCCGGGGCCGCTCAAGGCCTGGGACGATTTCTGGAAGGCCTACGAGGATCAGACCAGGTACATAATCCGGCGCTGCGTGGAGCTCTACGAGAAGTCCGAGTCCATCCGCGCCCGGTTCTGCCCCACCCCCTACCTCTCCTGCCTGGTCAGGGGCTGCGAGGAGAAGGCCCTCGACATCACCCGGGGCGGGGCCGAGCTCAGCTTCACCACCATCGAGGCCGTGACCTTTGCAACCACGGTCGACAGCCTGCTGGCGATCAAGCACCTGGTGTACGATACCGGTCAGTGCACGCTCGAGGAGCTGGTGAAGGCGCTCAAGTCAAACTGGCGGGGCTACGAGAAGCTCCAGGCCCTGGCCACCTACAAGGCACCCAAGTACGGCCGGGACGACGACGCGGCCGATGCCATGGCCCGGGCCGTGATGGAGCTGTGGTGCGAGGAGACATGGAAGTACCGGACCACGTCCACGGGAAGGCAGTTCAGGCCCGGGATGCTCAGCTGGAACTACTGGGTGGGCGACGGGTTCATCCTGCCCGCGAGCCCGGACGGAAGGCCGAAGGGCAGGTTCCTGTCGAACGCCATCTGCCCGGTGACCGGCACCGACATCAACGGCCCCACCGCGAACATGAACTCGGTGGGAAAGATCTTGGGGGGCAGGGACCCACACGGCCGCGGGGACTGGGGAGGCTACTTCAACCATCTTCCGAACGGCGCGAGCCATACTATCTCCCTGAGCCCTTCCCTGCTCAGAGACCCGGAGCACCGGGAGAAGTTCAAGGCTTTCATCAGGGGCTGCCTGGAAAACGGCGGCACCTCGCTGCAGATCAATCTCATCGACGCGGATACGCTCAGGGACGCGCAGAAGCGGCCCGATGAGTACCGGTCGCTCCTAGTGAGGATCACGGGATACAACGCCTACTTCACCGCCATCGGCCGAGAGCTGCAGAACGAGGTGATCGCGAGGATCAGCCATGAATCTCTCTAGCGCCCCGGCAGTTACCAGCCCCGAGGCAAAACCCGGCTTGCGGGCAGGGGGTGCGCCATGACCGGCAGCGTGAGGAACCCGGGAGAGCCCTGCGGTATCATCCTCAGGATCCAGCGGATGTCCACCGAGGACGGCCCGGGCATCAGGAGCACGGTGTTCTCCAAGGGCTGCCCCTTGCGGTGTGTGTGGTGCCACAACCCGGAGAGCATTTCGGCAAGCCCGCAGGTGCACTGGGTGCCCGCGCGGTGCATCGGCTGCCTGAGCTGCATCGAGGCCTGCCCGCAGCGGGCGCTGAAAAGCACGGACCGGGGCATCGCGATCGACCGGCGGGCGTGCACGGGCTGCCTGGGCTGCATCGAGGCCTGCCCGTCCACGGCCATGGACGTCTACGGCAAGGCCTATGGCGTCCGGGAGCTGGTGGACGAGCTGGTCAAGGATCGGGCCTACTTCGAGAAATCGGGCGGCGGGGTTACCCTCTCGGGCGGAGAGCCGACCCTGCAGCCGGGCTTCGCCCTCAAGGTGCTCGAGGGCCTTAAGGAACGGGGCATCAACACCGCGCTCGACACCTGCGGCCAGTGCCCGTGGCTTACGCTCGAGAAGCTCCTGCCCCACACGGACGTGCTGCTCTATGACCTCAAACTCATGGACCCCGAGCTGCACCGGCGGCATACCGGCCACGACACAGGCAGGATTCATGAGAACCTGGCCCGCATCGCGGAGTTCCGCCAGAAGACCGGAATGCCGGGTGAGATCTGGGTGCGCACCCCCGTCATCCCCGGCCATACCGATAGCGACGGGAACATCCGCGCCATCGGCGCCTTTCTCCGGGAGACCCTGGGCGGGGCCCTCGCCAGGTGGGAGCTCTGCGCGTTCAACAACCTGTGCACCAACAAGTACGAGAGCCTGGACATCGACTGGAAGTGCCGGGACTATCCGCTCATCGAAAGCGAAGAGCTCGCCCGGCTGGGCCGCATCGCGTCGGAGGCTCTCGGCAATCCCGGGATCGTCCGCACGACCGGCGCAACCCGCCTTGCAGCGGGAGAAGGCCCGGCGGAAGAAAGGGAAAATCAAAGCCGGGATATACGCCCGGGCCAGGGATGATGGAGGACTAGATGAAATCGCTATCGAACCGGTTCGACACAGAGGATCTCAAGGAGTTCGAGCCCGAGGCAAAGGTGGGGCTGATCGCGACCGTCAACCCTGCGGGGCTGCCCCATCTCACCCTGATCACGGCCCTGCAGGCCAAGGACCCGGCCACGCTCGTCTGGGGCCAGTTCTCCGAGGGCTTGAGCAAGGAGCACGTGAAAAACAACCCCAGGACCGGCTTCCTCATCATGACACCCTCGAGGAGCCTCTGGCGGGGCAAGGCCCTCTGGACAGGGGCGAAGCGCACGGGCGAGGACTACGACATGTTCAACGAAAAGCCCATGTTCCGCTACAACGCCTACTTCGGCATCCACACCGTGCACTACATGGACCTGGTGGAGACCGCCGGGAGGGAGCGCCTGCCCCTGGCCGCCATCGCAGTATCGTCCCTGCTCACCCTGGCGGCAACGGGAGGCGCGAATGCGGGAAGCCGGGCGCGGGTCCTGAAACCCTGGGCCGAAGGCCTCTTCAACCGGCTTACGAGTCTCAAGTTCCTCGCAGCCTTAGACCGCGACGGGTTCCCCCGCATCGTTCCCCTCTTCCAGTGCCGGGCCGCAGACAGCACACGGCTCATCTTCTCACCCCACGCCTACACGGATGAGCTCCGGAACCTCGAGCCGGGCATGCACACCGCCGTGTTCGGGCTCACCATGGACATGGAGGACGTGCTCGTCCGGGGGATCTTTCGCGGGTTCGAAAAGAGGCGGGGGATCGAGCTGGGAATCGTGGACATCGACTGGGTGTACAACTCCATGCCGCCCGTGCCCGGCCAGATCTACCCCGAGATCCCGCTCGAGCCGGTGACCCGGTTCTGAGAAGGCCGGGAGGCTGCACCGGTCATTCGGCATTTATCTATCACATTGCCGATCAATCCGGACCGGTGTTGCATGTCGGCAGGATGGAGAGGAACCCGGGGGGGAAAGGCGCCGGCGGCGACGGGGGTTGGGATCTTCCGGGTAAGCCCCTCTTGCAGGGGCTTACCCGGAAGGGAGTTGTCGGTGGTGCGTTTACGTTGCCCGGCCTACACCAAGCCCTGGTACAGCATGGCGTCTGCGACCTTGACGAAGCCTGCGATGTTGGCGCCCATCACGTAGTTGCCGGGATGGCCGTATTCGCGGGCGGTCTCGCAGCAGTTGGCGTGGATGTTCCGCATGATCTCCTTGAGCCTGGAGTCCACCTCTTCGCGGGGCCAGCACAGCCGCATGGAGTTCTGGCTCATCTCCAGGCCCGAGACGGCTACGCCGCCCGCATTGGCCGCCTTGCCCGGCCCGTAGAGAATGCCCTTGGCAATGAACCGGTCAACACCTTCGGGCGTGGTGGGCATGTTCGCGCCCTCGGAGACCACGAAGCAGCCGTTGTTGATGAGGGTCTCGGCGTCCTTGCCCGTGATCTCGTTCTGGGTGGCCGAGGGGAAGGCGCAGTCGCAGGGGATGTGCCAGGGCCGCATGCCCTCGAAGAACTGGCCCCCGAATTTTTCGACATACTCCCTGATGCGGCCGCGGTGGACGTTCTTGAGCTCCATGATCCAGGCGAGCTTCTCCTGGTCGAAGCCGTCCTTGTCGTAGATCGTGCCGCCCGAGTCGGACAGCGAAACCACCTTGGCGCCCATCTGCAGGAGCTTCTCCACCGTGTACTGGGCCACGTTGCCCGATCCGGAGACCGTGCAGACCTTGCCCTCGAGGCTGTCTCCCCGGGTCTTGAGCATCTCCTCGGCAAAGTAGACCGCGCCGTAGCCGGTTGCCTCGGGGCGGATCAGTGATCCGCCGTAGCACATCGACTTGCCGGTGAGCACGGCCGTGAACTCGTTCTTGAGCTTCTTGTACTGGCCGAAGAGATAGCCGATTTCCCGCGCTCCCACACCGATGTCTCCGGCCGGGATATCCGTGTTGTGCCCGATGTGCCTGAAGAGCTCACTCATGAATGCCTGGCAGAACCGCATGACCTCGTTGTCTGACTTGCCCTTGGGGTCGAAGTCCGAGCCGCCCTTTCCGCCGCCCATGGGCAGCGTGGTGAGGGAGTTCTTGAAAACCTGCTCGAACCCCAGGAACTTCAGGATATCGAGGTTCACGCTCGGGTGGAAACGCAGGCCTCCCTTGTAGGGGCCGATGGCGCTGTTGAACTCCACCCGGAACCCCCGGTTGACATGGACGGCTCCCCGGTCGTCCTGCCAGGGGACCCGGAAGATGATGATCCGTTCCGGCTCGGTGATCCGATCCAGGAGGTTGGCGTCCCGGTACTTCTTGTTGCGTTCGAGAACCGGCCTCAGGGATTCGAGCACCTCGGTTACGGACTGGAGGAATGCGGGCTCTCCCGGGTTCTTCTGCCGCACCCTTTCCAACGCTTGGCTGACGAATGGCATTGAAGTCTCCTTTCTCCTCTTGAAGTACTGGCGTACTATAGATGCGCTATTTTCTTCTCCCCGCCTCTCTCAACACCTGGGAAAACGGCCTTAAGTCCCGGAACTCCATGACCGTGGACATGGCGAAGTTCTCCGCCTCCACGCCCGTCTCCCTGGCCGCGGCCACCGGGTTGAGCCCTCCGATGAGCACCAGGCCCACCTTGTTGACGTCCACCGGCACCTGGCAGACCGGTTCGCCCATCTTCCCGGTGGAGAGCACGCCGCGGATCCCGGCCCGGCCGAGCAGGCCCAGGACGTCCATGACGTTTTCCCGGCAGATCCCGGCGATCTCGCGGAAATTGGCGAGGATCTTCCCGGCTCCGCCCGAGGCGGCGTCGCGGACCGAGGTCATCTTGGCGCTGATGAAGGCCTCGGAGGGATCGAGCGAGGTCCCGGAGTAGTGGATGAGCTCGACGAAACGAATGGGCTTTCCATCCTGCAGCTGGAGGATGCCCCCGAACTTCGAGTCCATAGGAATGCCCCGCTTGAGCAGCACGCCGTTGACCACGATGCTGCAGACGGTGGCGAACCCGATCTGCCCCTCGGGCACGTTCATGTCACCGATGAACTCGCCGGGCCCGGCCACGCCCACGAGATCGCTCACCGCCAGCCCCTTGTCGAAGGGCTCCTTCATGGCGGCAAGGGCCTCGGGGAAGAGCTCCTTGCGGAAGAAGCTCACGTTCACCGGGATGAGCCCGGAACGCGAGGCGATGTCAAAGGTGGTCTTGTAGGCGAGGATCTCGATGCGGGAAATGGCATAACCGACCTTGTCCTGGACGCGGGCGTTGCGGAGCTCCTCGATGCCCTTGTCCGTGATGATCCTGCCGTCGCGCCTGCCCACGAGTTGGGTGAGCCCCCGCTCGTCCATGAACTGCAGGTGGTAGCGCACGGCGCGCTCGCTCAAGGAAACCCCGTAGTCCTTCATCTTCCGGGCTATGATCCGGGCGCCCAGGGGCTGCCCCGCCTGGTTGAGGATCCTCATGATCACGATGCTCTTCCTCTCGATCTCCTCGTGCGCGAACATGCACCCTCCTCCCTTGACAGGTTATCGGCAACCTTTTTCCGTAAGCCCATACCTTCAGGCCTTTTCCTTGTCAAGCGCAAAAATCAATGTGCAGGTATGTCTTGGGGATGGTTTTGACAGTTGTTTTGCACAGCCTTTGAGCTAGTTTGACACACGACCGGATCAGGGCGTGGTAGGATCCGGCCCAGTGATGACCGGGCTGTTGATCACGCAAGATCTCACATTATCCATCTATGGTAAGGGCATTCCCAGCCCTGTGAGGAGAACCCCATGAAAATCCTGTTCGTCTATCCCGAGATACCGGATACCTTCTGGAGCTTCCGGCACGCCCTGAAGTTCGTTTCCAAGAAGGCGGCCTTCCCGCCCCTGGGCATCCTCACCATCGCCGCCGCCGTTCCGTCCGGCTGGCAGAAGCGCCTCGTGGACCTGAACGTTCGCCCGCTCAAGGACAAGGACCTGCTGTGGGCTGATGTGGTGTGCATCAGCGCCATGCACGTCCAGAAGCATTCCGCCGCCCAGGTGGTCGCCCGCGCACGCTCTTTCGGAAAAAAGATCGTGGCCGGCGGCCCCTACTATACCACCTCGACCGAGGACTTCCCCGAAATCGACCACCTCGTGCTCGGCGAGGCCGAAGCGGTCCTTCCCGAGCTCTTTGCCGACCTCGAGGCAGGCACGGGCAGGCGGATCTACACAGCCGAGGGGCATCCCGACCTGGCACTGACCCCCATTCCCGACTGGTCCCTGATCGACTTCCGCGACTACGACTCCATGCTCCTCCAGTTCTCGCGCGGCTGCCCGTTCGACTGCGAGTTCTGCGACATCGTGATCATCAACGGCAGGAAGCAGCGGACCAAGAGCACCGACCGGTTCATCGAGGAGATGGATTCCCTCTACCGGAGAGGCTGGCGGGGCTCGGTCTTCATCGTCGACGACAACTTCATCGGCTCGAAGGCCAGCGTCAAGCACATGCTCAAGGCGCTCGCGCGCTGGATGGACGAAAACGGCAGGCCCTTCCACTTCTTTACCGAGGCCTCCATCAACCTCGCCGACGACGAGGAGCTCATGCAGCTCATGGCCCGCGCCGGCTTCAACAAGGTCTTCGTAGGCATCGAGACCCCGTGCATGGAAAGCCTCAAGGAGTCGAACAAGGTCCAGAATCTCAACAAGGACATGATCCAGGCCGTGCGCGCCATCCAGGCAAACGGCATGGAGGTGCTCGGGGGGTTCATCGTGGGATTCGACCACGACACCGAGAGCGTGTTCGACAGCCAGATCGAGTTCATCCAGAAGAGCGGGATCACCATGGCCATGGTGGGTCTCCTCAACGCCCTTCCCGGGACCAGGCTCTGGAAGCGCCTGGGAAAGGAGGGCCGCCTCATCGGCGACACCGCCGGGGACAACACAGCCATCACCCTGAACTTCATCCCCAAGATGGACCTGAACAAGCTCATCCAGGGCTACCGCCGCGTGCTCGAGACCATCTATTCCCCTGAGGGCTACTACCGGAGGTGCCTCACCTTTCTGAAGGCGTACCGCCAGAGGACCGTCTCCACCATCGACGCCTCGGGCGTCATGGCCTTCTTCCGGAGCGTCTGGTACATGGGCATCCGCAACGAGGAAGGCTTCAGGCCCTATTTCTGGAAGCTCCTCTTCCGGAGCCTGCTCATCAACCCCAAGACCTTCGGCGAGGCCGTGCGCCTCATGATCGTGGGCCTACACTTCCGCAAGTCCATGTGCACCGCCCGGCAGGAGCTCTTCGAGAAGCCGTTTTCTCCCGGAGGACCGGAGCTGCCGCCAGACCTTCTCGGGACGGTGCGGGAAGCCGGGTACGAGCCGGCCCGTGGTCCAGACAGCATGCTCACCTAGCATCGCCGCCGCCCGCATCGATGCCGCAGCCGGGCCGGGATGACACTGTGCGGTACGCGGGCAAGGATGGACAGGGACCCGTGCACTGCGGTATTCATACTGCCGGAATATTACGGGCAAAGGAGTATCTGCCATGCCGCACTATTCGGAACCGGTGATGGATCTCATCCGAAAGAGACGCTCGTGGAGAAGCTACCTGCCGGAGGCTCTCTCTGAGGGACTCAGATCGCAGATCCTCGAGTTCATCGCAGCCATGGATCCTCCTCCCTTCGGCAGCTCGCTGCGGTTTGCCCTCGTTGACTCGCCCCTGCCGGGACGTACGAGGACCCCGGGCACCTACGGGGTCATCAAGGGGGCCCGGCACACCCTGGTGGGGGTGATGAAGCCCTCGGCTATGGCCTTCGAGGATTTCGGCTACTGCTTCGAGTCCCTCATTCTCAAGTGCACGGACCTGGGACTGGGCACCTGCTGGATGGGGGCTACCTTCAGCCGGGACTACTACGGGTCCCTGGTGGGCCTTCAGGATGACGAGTTCATCCCCATCTTAAGCCCGGTGGGCCATGCCGCCGAGAAGCGATCGTTCCTGGACTCGATCTTCTCGGCCAGCTCAGGCTCGAGAAACCGAAGGCCCTTTGCCGAGCTCTTCTTCCGGGATTCTCTCTCCACTCCCCTTTCCCCCCAGGACGCCGGAGAGTATGCCGAGGCCCTCGAGATGGTCAGGTTCGCACCCTCGGCCCTCAACAAGCAGCCCTGGCGGGTCGTGAAGACAGCTGACGGGTACCACTTCCTGCTCTGCCGCACGGCGGGATACCGGAGGCTCTTCCCCAAAGTGGACCTCCAGCGCATCGACATGGGCATCGCCATGTTCCACTTCGCATCCACCGCCTCGGCGCTGGGGCTCCCCGGGAAGCTCACAAGGGTAGGGACAGCGCCTGCGGGCGGGCCCGGGGGGATCGAGTACCGCGCCTCCTGGTTCCCCGGGAGCTGAAGAACCCCCCCCTTCGAGCCCTGCGGCCCGGTGACACCTGCGCACTTCATGGGTGCCCCGGCACGAAAAATGATCTATAGGGAATAGGTTTGAACATGGGCAAGAACCGGCAGACCATGCAAAGGGGTGCGCACGTGGAGATCATTTTTGGAAAGAACCCGATAATGGAGGCTCTGGCCGCGGGAAAGAGGACCTTCTACGAGATCCTGGTGGCCAGGCAGAATTTCGAGGAGATCGCTCATGCGGCCGGAGGACACGCGGCGATCATCACCCTGTCGAGGAAAGAGCTCGACCACCTGACCCGGTCCCCCTTCCACCAAGGCGTGGCTGCCAAGGTCTCGCCCTACCGCTACACCCCCCTCAAGGAGCTCGCTGAGAAGAAGGTCGTGCTGCTCCTGGATTCCATCGAGGACCCTCAGAACACGGGCTCCATCATCCGCACGGCCTATGCCCTGGCCGATGCCGGGATCGTGATCCCGGAGGACCGGGCCGCCCAGGTGACCCCGGCAGTGGTCAAGGCCTCGGCCGGGGCCACGGAGCATGCGGCCATCGCCCGGGTCAAGAACCTGAGGATGGCTGCAAAGGAGCTCAAGAAGCAGGGCTTCTGGGTGGTGGGCCTCGACGCCGAGGGGCAGGCGCCCCTGCCCGAGGTTCCTTCCTATGACCGGCTCGCGCTCCTTCTGGGCGGCGAGGACACGGGGATCCGCTCCGGCATGGAGAAGGAGGCCGACATCCTGGCCCGAATCCCCATGAGAGGGTCCTTCAACTCGCTCAACGTTTCGCAGAGCGCGAGCATCGCCCTGTACGAGCTCGTGATACGGCGATCGGCAGGGTGAGCCCCGGGAGGGCACGCGTCCCCGAGAGGAAGCGTACCGCGGCTTCTCCCGGCCGGCCATCGCCCCGGTGCCGGTACGCTCGCCTCATCCCTCCGTTGAGCTTTGGCCCGGTTTCGTGCTATGGATCACTGCCATGAGCAGGGACGAAGATCTCACCGCCATCGAAACCGTTCGCTGCTGGTCCTTTTCCAGCGGCTCCCTCGTCGAGACCGTGCAGGAGACCTGCGCGGAAGAGATCGTCCGGATCATCCTGAACGGCCGTGTCCTCAGCACCCAGGTGGCCACGCCCACCCAACTGCGGGAGCTCGGGGCCGGCTTCGTGGTCAGCTCCGGGCTGGCGGACAGCATCAGCGAGGTCAGGGTCGAGGGCTCCACGATCCGGGTGTGGGCCCCCGAGCTCGGACGCCCGTCCGTGGAGGTCACCGAGTCTTCGGGCGGCCCCTCGTCCGAGGCGCGAGCCTCCCGGGTAACGAGCGACCTGGTCATCGGCGCCGATGAGGTCTTCACGGTGATCTCGCAGATCGTCTCCGAGCTCTGGGAACGCACCGGCGGGGCCCACTGCTCGGTCCTCTTCTCGGACGGCGTGATCGTGGCCAAGAGCAGCGACATCGGCAGGCACAACACCGTGGACAAGGTCATCGGCCACGCGATCCTCAACGGAATCGATCTTAAGAGGTGCGTGCTCGGGTGCACGGGCCGGCAGCCCACGGGCATGGTGAGCAAGGCCGCCAACGCGGGCATACCGATCGTGGTGAGCAAGGCCGCCACCACCCGCGAGGGGGCCTTGACCGCGCAGGAAACGGGTGTCACCCTCGTGGGACGCGTGAAGAAGGGCAGCTTCTGCGTCTACTCGCACCCCTGGCGCATTGCGCTGGAAACCGGACCCCAAGAGGTCCTTTGAGGACAAACCATGACATCCGGGAATATCGATTTTGAATTTCTCAAGCGCTACTTTGCCGGCGACACCTTTGCCGCCCTCTGCGGGATCGAGCTCGTGGAGGCTTCCAACGGCCGCGCGGCAGCGCTGGTCAGGCTCGACGACAGGCACCTAAACGGCATCGGCCTGGTCCACGGCGGGCTCCTCTTCACCTTGGCCGACCTGGCCTTTGCGGCCGCGGCCCACACCCGGGGCCAGGTGACGGTCTCGGCCAGCAGCACGATCTCCTACATCAAGGCCGCCCAAGGCAAGGTGATCCGCGCACAGGCCAGGGAGGTCACCCGGAGCCGCAAGCTCGGCTCCTATACGGTCGACCTGATCGACGAGACCGGAGAGGTGATCGCCGTGTTCCAGGGGCTCGCCTACTTCAAGAGAGAGGCCGTCACCGACCGGTAGGGAGCTCACCGTCGCGATAGCCTCGCGGACGAATCCGTGGCAACGCCTGTGGACCAGGTGGCCGCACCCCCCGCAGGAGATCATCGACCGGCGGTTGAACGATGGTCGGTGCGGCGGTCCTCCCGCAATCAGCCCTTCCGGCATCCGGATAAGCCCCGTGACTGAATGGGCAGAGCGGCATCCCAGAGAGGACCGCCCTTGCCCCGGACAGGACCCTCAACTGCAACCCTGTGCAATGTAAAGATATCCGACAGGCTCATCCGTTCCGCCTTGCTGCCCGGGGAGCCCTGGTACAGGACCGTAAGGGCGCTTCCCCTGTATTCCTGCTGCCGCATCAGAATTGCTCCCGTGTCCCGAAAGCAGCATTCCACAATGACAGGGTGAGATGGCCGCGTGATTCGGGTGATCCCTGAAAGCACCCGGCGGCGGATGGGGTGTTCGGCATCGGAACCTGTGGTGCTGACAGCAGGAGGCAGGGCATGGAGCGGTCTGACCGCCCTGTCGGGATTCTTTACGATCTTTTCCTGGTAAATAGTTGCGTTTCCATCTATCCTATTGTTATTATTGTTATTATAACTTATGGCACATTGATTGCTTGAAAAATTAAAAATAATACCTGTATCCATGGAGGAGGTCATGAAAAAGAACTTGGCAGTTGTTTTCAGCAGTTTTGTTTTCGTCCTGTTCATCTCCGGCGTATCCCACGCAATTCTCTTTTCCGATTACCAGGCACTGAATCAGACGCTCGGGGGCGGGCTCTACAGCTACACCTACACGCATGACACACCCGAGGACTTCCAGGTGCCGTACGATACGGTAAACAGCGCGTCGTTGACCATCAAGGCGAAAAACGTATCCGCTGAAATCTTAGGCATCGAGGACGACTTGGTATTTGCGGAATGCTGGCTCCAGGGCACGCTCAACACCGAAACCAGGCACTGGCTCTGGGGTTATGTCACCGATCCCTATTCCACAACAACCTTCAACCTCGACAACTTCATCGACGTGTTCACCCTCGGGTGGGACACCGGCGATCCCCTGCACATCACCGTTGCAGGCCTTGAGTGCGGCTCCCTCACCTTGGTAGACTCTATGTTCGTACTGGATTATAACAACGTGTCGGCTCCTGTCCCCGAGCCCGCCACCCTGCTGCTCCTCGGCACCGGGCTGCTCGGAGCCGCCGGCCTGCGCAGGAGGAACCGCAAATAGGATCGCCCCTCTCTCGAGGAAACGCATCAGATAGTAAAAAAGCCGACAGTTTAGACTGTCGGCTTTTTATTTGTCCTCAATCGCTCAGTCGAATCTCTGCCCGGTCCCGTCAGTTATCCGTTTACCTCCCGTTACAACGTGAAGGGGGATGGTACATGACCCGGTGCAGGGAAACGACTCGACAGTGCAATAATTATCCTGCATAATAAACAGTGGAAAACGACATTCATATGGAATTGGTGATCTTCTCAGCCACTGCGATGATCAGCCTCCTGGGAGGCATGCTCATCCTCTCGCGCAGCGGGGCCCGCCACGGCAGGGCCATGGCCGCGGGGCTCCTGTTCTTGTCGGGCGCCGAGGTCTGCTACCTCCTGTTCCTGTTCCGATCGAGCCTGGCCGTGCTCGCCTGGGCGACCTTCTTTGAGATGAGCTGCGCCGGGGCCTTCCTGGTCTCGGTCACCTCCATGGAGCAGCGCCTCACCCGGAACACGCGGCTGATCGCCTGGGAGCTTCGACTCCTCACGGCCGTCTGCGCCCTCTACGGGGCCCTGGCGCTCTTCTCGCCCGGGGCGATGCTTTCCAGACAAGACGCAGGCCTCGTCCACCTGGGTCCGGCGGTCAAGGCTCAGGCCGTGTTCCTTCTCCTGATCGCGGTGGGCTTCATGTGGATCATGGAAAACATCCTGCGCTCCAGCACGGACGAGCAGAGACGCATCCTCAAGTACCCGGCCCTGGGCATCATCGCCCTGGGCGTGGCCTTCCTGCTCCTGGGGGTGTACCGTCTGAGCACGTTGAGCATCCACCCGGACATCCTCGTGCTCTGCTCGCTCATCTTCATGGTGGGCATCACCTTCGTGCTCTTTTTCTCCATCCGCTTCAAGCTCTTCGAGATGGACATCTTCGTCTCGCGCTACATCGTCTACCACTCGCTTACCTTCCTGAGCATCGGGGCATACCTGGTCGCCATGGGGCTCCTGCTCCTGGGCGTCAAGCGGCTGGGACTCGAGCTCTCGTTCGTGGCCACGGGCTTCTTCGTGTTCCTGGCCCTGTTCGTTCTGGCCTTTGCCCTCGCCTCGCAGGAAGCCAGGCAGCGGCTCAGGTTCTTCATCAACACGCACTTCTTCGCCAACAAGTACGACTATCGCAAGGAGTGGGGGGAGCTGAGCGGGTACCTCTCCATCGCATTCAACGAAAAGCAGATCATCCACGTAACCGCCCAGGTCATCCTCGACAGCATGTACATCCGCGAACTCTCCATCTTCCTGAAGGACGGGGATGGCTTCAGGTGCAGTTACTCGTTTCCCGACAGGCTGCCCGGCGAGGCGATCGCCGTCGACGAACCCCTGATCGCCTACCTCGAGCGGCACCACCACTTCCTGCGCAAGACCCCGCAGGCGCCTGAGGACGCCCTGTGGAAGAGGATCGTCACGGACCGGGGAGACCTCCTGGACCGCTTCAGGATCGAGCTCGCCGTGGCCATGACCGCCGAGAACCGGATCATCGGCTTCATTGCCGTGGGCAGAGAAAACCCGGGCACGCCCTACGGAAGGGACGACATCGACCTGCTCACGGCCATCGCCTCGCAGTCGAGCGCCGCGCTCATGAGCGCCCGGTTCGGCCAGGAGCTCGCCATCAACAAGGAGGTGAACGCCTTCAACCGCATGTCCGCCTACGTGCTCCACGACCTTAAGAACGCTGCCGGCAACCTCTCACTGATCCTCAAGAACGCGCCCAAGCACATGGACAACCCCGAGTTCCGCGAGGACATGCTCCAGACCATCTCCCAGACACTGGGCCGCATCGACAAGGTCATGTCCAGGCTGGGTGCCATGCCCTCATCCGAGGGGACCACGCGGGAACAGTTCTCTGTAGTGGACCTGATCGAAGAGCTCATCGCCAAGTTAGGCCCCAGGCTCGGGAAGGCCGCCGTGGAAAAGGCCGTCGAGCCGGGGCTCGCCGTGCGGACCAGCCGTGAAATGCTCGAACGCATCCTGGAAAACCTCCTCATCAACGCCACCGAGGCGATCGGGGAAAAGGGCTGCATCGCCATCGAGGCCAGGAGAACAAGCGGCGCGGTCATCCTCTCGGTCGAGGACGACGGAATGGGCATGACAGACGAGTTCGTCCGGGAACGGCTGTTCAAGCCTTTCCAGACCACGAAGAAAAACGGCACCGGGCTCGGCCTCTGGCAGGTAAAGAACATGTCGGACCAGCTGGGCATCTCGGTGGAGGTTGAAAACCGCCCGGCCCAGGGGGTAAAGTTCACACTCAAGATTCCCGACGAGTCTGTACCGGCCGTCACCGGGAAGAACGTGCCCGCGGTGAGGTCGCCGGAACGATCGAAGCACAGGCAGGGATCGCAATGAACGAAGAGCACATCCTAATCGTTGAAGACGAGGCCAGCATGGCCAAGCAGCTCAAGTGGGCCCTTGCCGAAACCTACGAGGTATCCGTGGCCGGCGACGCCCGGGAGGCGCTGGAACTCATCGACGCAAAGCCCCCGCTTGCCGTTCTTTTAGATCTGGGACTGCCTCCCGATCCGGACGGCGCCTCCGAGGGCCTGCGGCTCCTCGAGGAGATCGTGCGCATGTCCAGGCCCATCAAGGTCATCGTCATAACGGGCAACACCCACCGGGATGTCGCGGTCAGGGCCATCGGCCTGGGCGCCTACGACTACCACCAGAAGCCCGTGGACATCGACGAGCTCAGGATCGTCATCAAGCGGGCCTGCCACCTTTCGCGGCTCGAGCGGCACGTGACCAAGCTCGAGGAGGCCGTGACCGGGAAGGCCCCGGTCGAGGGCATCATCGCCACCTCCAGGCCCATGCTCGAGCTCCTCGAGAAGGTCCGCAAGGTGGCCCCGACGGGCTACCCCGTCCTGATCCAGGGCGAGAGCGGCACGGGCAAGGAACTCCTCGCACGGGCCATTCACCAGATGAGCGACCGGTCCGAGATGCCCCTGGTCATCGTGGACTGCGGCGCCATCCCTGAGAACCTGCTGGAAAGCGAGCTCTTCGGGCACGAGAAGGGCTCGTTCACCGGGGCGCACGCCCGGCAGATCGGCAAGCTCGAGAGGGCCCAGAAAGGCACCGTGGTGCTCGACGAGATCGGCGAACTCCCTCTTGCGCTCCAGGTCAAACTCCTGAGATTCCTCCAGGAGGGAACTATCGAGCGGATCGGCGGCAACCAGCCCATCCGGGTGGATGCCAGGGTCATCGCGGTCACCAACGTGGACCTTTCCCAGGCCGTGAAAGAGGGCCGGTTCCGCCAAGACCTATACTACCGCCTGAATGTGGTGCCGCTCAAGGTCCCGGCCCTGAGGGACCGACCCGGCGACATCCCGGTCCTGGCCAAGTATTTCCTCGACCTATACTCCAAGGAGATCGGGCCCAGGCTCAAAGGATTCAGCCCCGCCGCTATGGACGCGATCGTCAGCCACGACTGGCCGGGCAATGTCCGGGAGATGCAGAACCGGATCCGCAGGGGGGTGGTCATGGCCGAAGGCGACCGGATCGGTCCCGCGGACCTCGACCTGGAGGAGGGCGATCGGGAAATCAGGAGCCTCAAGGAGATCCGCGACCAAGCCGAGGCCGAGGCGGTTGCATCGGCGCTGGCAAGGAACAACTACAACATCACGCGCGCGGCAATGGAGCTCGATGTGAGCAGGCCCACCCTGCACGACCTCATCAAGAGGCACGGGATCGTGATCAGGAAATGATCCGGGGCCGCCTGAAAGGCTCCTAGGCGGGCATTGCCGCGGCGGCCCGGTTCCAGGCCCCGGCGCCGCGGGCGCTTAAGGGCCGTCTCACCGCTTCAGCCCTCCGGGAAGATGGACTCGAGATCCTGCTTGAGGGATTTGATCCGGCGGGTTCTTTCCTCGAGAAGCTCTTCGATCCGTTCGAACCGGGCTTCGAGCGCTTCCACCCTGCTCTGAAGGCTTTCGACCCTCTCCGAGAGGGCGGCCAGTCCCGACTTCGCATCCACGTCGGAAGAGATGTCCTCCATGAGGTCCAGGAGTTCGCTCACCTTCCTGGTCGTGTCAGGATCCATACACCTCTCGTTTCGCCTTGAGCCGGATCTGGGCGAGGGACGAGTAGACCCGGTCGAGGGCGTTCTTGAGCTCCATGATTTCCTGCTCCAGGGGCTCGCGCTTCCGGTACTCCTCTTCGAGCCGGCTTTCGAGCTCTCTCAGGCGTGCATGGCTGATGCCCAGGTCGCGTTCCAGGATGGAGACCTTGACGTCGAGCTTGGCCTTGTCGCGGATCTCTCCGCTGATCTTCTCGAACCTGCCCTCGATCTCGCGGCGCCGGGAGGACTCCGTCTCGATAGCCTGCTCCTTTTCCTCGAGGAGGTTCATCATGTTCGTGATGTAGAGGTCCGCATCCTCGAGCTGCTCGTTGAGGAAATCGATCTCACGCTCGATGAGGGTGTTGTCGGTGGCCTCGCGCTCGTACTCCTGGAGCCTGGCCTTGAGCAGCGCATTCTCGCGCGCGGTTTCCTCGACGATTCGGGCGCTCTGGTCGAGCTTCTGCTGGATTGCCTTGCGCTCGAACACGATCTGGGTGAAGTCGGAGCTCAGGTCCTTGATGGTCTCGACTGCCCTGGCGAGGTTGCCCGCCTCGCTCGAGACAAGCCCTTTGATAGAGAGCGCCTCGTCGACCTCGGCGACATGGATGCGAGCTGAAGCCTCCCCAGACGTAGGAACCTCGCCGATCTCCACCGCGGCCGGAGCGTCCTGCGGCGTGGGCGCCTGCATGGCCGGCTCGGGCTGGATGGGATCCTGAACCGGCGGAGCCGATTCGACAGCCCCTGCCACGGCGTCCATGACGGGGGCAAGAGGCGCTTCCTTCACCTCCGGGGTCTGCTGATCGAGATCCTGCCTTGTCTCGGAAGAGCGGGCCCGCTCTTCCTCCTGGGCCTTTATG
>JBASVF010000354.1:0-4955 GCA_049275795.1 Desulfomonilia bacterium | reverse complement strand
GTCCTCCGGGGGCTTCCGCGGTGCTTTCCTTAGAAAAGAGCGGGTGAACACATGGGGCGGGAAAGGCCCGGACCATCCCGAGATCACCCCAGAGGGGCCTTCATACGAAGGGCGGACCGATCACCGGCCCCGCTTCTTCTGTGCTGAATCTTTTCGAGAGGCCTTGTTTGCGAAACCGGGCTTTTCCCCGTGAAGAGGCGGATCTCCCGGCAGAAATGCGCACAGGCGGCCTTGTCCCCCGCACCGAGACCATTCCAGACAGTGCGCGGGTGGAACCACCTTCCCTTTCGACAAAAACCGGGCGGCGTTTGTTCTCACACGCCGATGAGCGCCTTGACCTTGTTCTTCCTCTCCTCGTCGGAGAAGACGTATATGAGGGCGGCACCGGCCAGAGCAGCGAGCGAGAGGGGCTTGAAGAGAAGCCTCAGGAACATCCCCGTAAGGGACAGCATGCCCCCGATGATCCCGAAGACCAGGACATCCACGAGGATGAACTTGACGAGCTTGAACGGGAAGAGAACGGCCCCCTTGATGAAGCGCAGCACAAAACCCATTGAAGAGCCCTCCTTCGAATAGTTCTAGTCCTTAGTATAGTGATGAAACGAGCATGCCTCAAGAATTCTTCCTGACCTGGATCAGCTCCTGTGCGGCTCCGAGAGAATCCCGGGAAACCTGTGCCGCACGCCGGTTTTCTTCCTGGATCTTGAGGTAGATCTCCTCGCGGTGAACCTCGATGTTCTTCGGAGCACGGATTCCCAGCTTGACCTGAGTTCCCTTGATCTCGACAACGGAGACCTGGATATCATCGCCTATGGCTACAGCTTCTCCTGCCTTGCGGGTGAGTATCAGCAATGGAGCCCCCTGGTCATGGTTCTTTCCGGCTGGGGGCGATATTACCCCATTATTTTATGGAAAGCAACGCCTGCATCATCTCGTCGCAGATGGTGATGAGCTTTGCGGCCGCCTGCCAGAGGTACTGGTACTTCAGGAGCTCGGTGGCCTCCTCGTCGAGGTTGACCCCGGTTATGCTCTCCTTGGTGCCGAGGTACTGGTCCTTGAGCGTCTCGTTGTACTTTTCGTTGATGCTCGCGTTCTGGACATCCACGCCCACCTGGGCGATTATCGAGCTGTAGTACGAGTCGAGGGTGGTATTCCTGCCGGAGCCGCCCAGGTTGCTGATCACCCGGTCCTGGATGGAGTAGATGGCGAGCGCGACGTCGTTGGATCCCGGGGACACCCGGTTATCGCTGTCAAGGTATCCTGCGGCGATCCGTCCCGAGTCGGATCTCAGGACCGAGCTCACTCCGAAGGTCTGGGTGAGGTCGAGCCGATCGGCGGCGGGCATCCCCGATTCCTCGGTCCAGGTAAAGAAGGTGTTCACCCCCATGATTGCCAGCGCATTGCTCGAATCCGCGTCCTGCGAACGCTTGACGACAAAGGTATAACCGCTTGAGGCCTCGATGCTGAAGTAGCCGTCCGCGTTTATCGATGCCGTGATCTCGCTCCCGCCCGCGGCCGCTTCGGCGTTTATCTCCGCGATCAGGCCCCCTACCGTGGTCCCGGCGGGGTCGATGAGGTAGGTGTTCGCCACTGCGCCAGAGGGACCATATACCACGATCTCGAACTCTCCGCCCGGGACGAACCGGTCGGAGAACAGGAAATCAGATGCGAGGTCGTCGGCTGCCCCCGAGATCCGGACCGTGCCCACCATGGAGCTCACTGGAGCCAGGCCGACTCCCTCTGAATGCAGGGAGTTCACCTGCCATACCAGTTCCTCGATCAGGCTGTTCATGGAACCCAGGTACGTATCGATCTTGGTGTCGCGAATGTCGATCCACCCGGCGATCTTGCCTCCCCTGAGATTGTCCGTGATGTTGACAGTCCTTCCCGAGCTGTCTTTCCAGAAGATATCGGTCAAGCCCGTGTCCGCATTCTGCCCCATGTCCAGGGCGTAGCAGCTGTTCCCGAGCACCAGCGGCGTTCCCCCGAGAATGAATACCATGAGCTGTCCCGAGGATTCTTCCTCGAAGTAGTTGATGTCCAGGTACGTGGAAAGCTCCTCAACGAGTAGATCCCTCTTGTCGCGGAGATCGTTGGCGTTGATGAGCCCCTTGATCTCGATGCTCGTTATCTGGGTATTAAGACTAGCGATCTGACTTATGATCGAGTTCACGTTTCTGACAGCTCCCTGGACGCTGGTATCGAGGTACCTCTGGTACTCGCGGAGATTGTAGTCGATGTCTCGGATGAACCGGGTGAGGTTGTCGGTCTTTGCAAGCAGGGCTTCCCGCTCCGGAATGCTGCCGGGATTGTTGGAAATATCGCTCCAGGCGTTCCAGAACTCTGCCATGAGGGCATTGAGACCGTGCTCTTCGCTCTCGTTGAAAATGGTCTCGATCTCGCCCATGGCGGTATTCTGTGCCTGCCAGAATGCGTGCTGCGAGGTTTTGAGCGATATCTGCCTGGTGATGAAATCATCGTAGCTCCTGATTACCTCGGTAGCCTTGACCCCGGTGCCGATCTGTCCCGGTCCCATGGTGATGGGGACGTTCGCCTGCACCTGAAGCGACTGGCGCGAATACCCCGGGGTGTTTGCGTTGGCGATGTTGTGCCCCATGACCTCGATGGCCAGCTGCGACGAATACAGCGACCACCGTGCGATATCCAGCGCTCCGCCCAGCCCCGGCATACTACACCCCCGTGTTCACAGTCCGGCTCAAGTTCCTTGCCTTCTTTCCCTGGCGATCGTACCGATCTCCGCTCCCGGTGAAGAACATCTCAAGCTGCCTGCCGATCTCCTCGAGCCTGCCGGTCACCAGCGACTTGGACAGCTCGTTCAAGCCCGAGGCCTTTCTCCAGAGCACCACGAGCTCCTGCTGGAGGGTGCGGATCCTCTCGGCATGGCCGGGCAGGGGATCTCCGGCCCGGGCGTCCCCTCCGTTCCTGTTTTCCGCAATGCTCCGGAGGATCTGGTGCTTCTCCGGCAGGGACTGCTCGAGGGCCTCCGCATCCTGGTTCGAAAGGAAATCGAGCTCCTTTTTGAGCAGCTCGATAAGCCGCTCCACCAGATCCCTTTCCCGCTCGAGCCTCCCGATCATCCCGGTGCTTGTCTCGGCTGCGAATACCGTGCTCATATGATCTCCTCGTAGTACCCAAGGAGGGCATCCAGGCCCTTGATACAGATCGTATCGGCTTCCCGCATGCCCGCTTTATTCATCCTGTCCTCCGGGCATGCCTACCGCTTTCATGTGCTGACCCACCGCCTCGCCTATGCCCAGAGCACCCGAGTCGGCCAAGGCCCTTGCCATGGCTTGGAACAGCATGTCCTGGTAGATGTCGGACGACAGCCCGTCCCCGAAGAGCCCTTCGGGCATGGACTCGCCCATGACCTTCAGGAGCTGGTGTGCGAAGATCGATTCGAACTCCCATCCGGCAAGGTCGAGGGCCTTGTCCGGGTTTGTCTGCTTGAGATGGTACAGCTCGGTGACACCCCTGATCATATGACCTCCAGGTCCGCGTGCAAGGCGCCGGTGCGCTTGATTGACTGCAGGATGACCACCAGATCCCTCGGAGAGACCCCGATGGCGTTGAGCGCTGAGACCAGGTCCCCGATACTGGTCCCCGTGGGCAGCATCACGAGCTTCTGACCGCCCTCCTCCACCCTGATCCCGGTCTGCGGGGTGACCGTGGTGACTCCCCGCGAGAAGGGTGCGGGCTGGGAAACCCTCGGATCTTCTGTGATCTCGATGCTCAGGCTGCCGTGTGCGATGGCGACCGTCGATATTCTGACGCTGCTGCCCATGACCACCGTGCCGGTCCGCTCGTTCACGACCACCCGCGCCCGGACATCGGGCGAGACGTCCACGGACTCGATCATGGCGATGAACTCCACGGTCCTGTCGAGATACTCCTGCGGCACATCCACCTGGATGGTCGAGAGATCCCGGGCCTTGGCTGCATCGGTCCCCAGGCGCCGGTTGATCGACTCCACCAGCCGGTGGGCCGTGGTGAAGTCGGGATTGTTCATGACCAGCATGAGCCGGTCCCCCAGGTTCAGTTCCAGGGAGCGTTCGACCACCGCGCCGCCGGGGATCGTGCCCACGGTGGGGAAGTTCTTGATCGCTTCCGATCCCGAGCTCCCGCCCACCGAGAATCCGCCCACCGAGATGGGCCCCTGGGCCAGTGCATAGACCTTGCCGTCAGGCCCGTGCAGCGGGGTCGAGATGAGGGTCCCGCCCGCGAGGGACGAGGCGTCGCCCACCGAAGAAACCGTGCAGTCGAGCTTCTGGGAGCTCCTGGCAAAGGGGGGCAGGTTCGCTGTCACCATGACGGCCGCCACGTTCTTGACCTTGAGCATCTCGGGGTCCACAGTGACGCCCATGTTCCTGAGCATGTTGGCCAGCGACCGGATCGTGAACTGAGAGCCGGTCTTGTCGCCGGTTCCGTTGAGGCCGACCACGAGGCCGTAGCCTGTCAGCCGGTTTTCCCTGACGCCCTGGATCTCCACCATGTCCTTGACCCTCACGGCCATGACGTCGGCCGCCATGAGGGTGAATATGCATATCAACAAGAGCTTCTTCATGACTCACCTCAGAACGGCCAGATCTTGTCCAGGACCCTTGCGACGAGCCCCTTGTTCTGCTGGTCTCCGATGATGCCGCTCCCGTAGTAGTCGAGCTGCATGTCGGCGATGCAGGTGGAAAGGATGGTGTTGCCGAAGCTGATGTCCTGGGGCCGGATGATGCCCGAAATGATGATGTACTGGTGCTCGCTGTTGACCCGCGTCTGCTTCTTGCCGCTGATCACCATGTTGCCCGAGGGAAGGATCCGCTCGACCCGGGTCGAGACCGTGCCGGAGATCGTGCCCGCACGAGAGGTCTCACCCTCTCCCTCGAACTCGGACTCGGAAGACAGGCTGACGCTGGGAGAAAGATTGTAGCCCCGCACGGAGGACC